>PXDC01000198.1 GCA_003565135.1 Verrucomicrobiota bacterium | reverse complement strand
GCCGTCGCCCAACTGGTCGAGCACGGCCTTCCCGATACGGGTCATGATGCGCATGTTGACCACCACGTAGGGCGAATCGGTGATTTCCACGCCGATCTGCGAAATCGGCGAGCCGATCGGGCCCATGCTGAAGGGGATGACGTACATGGTCCTTCCCTTCATGCAGCCCTGGAAAAGCGTCATGAGCTTCTCCTTCATCTCCCTGGGGGAGACCCAATTGTTGGTGGGACCGGCATCCTTCTTTCGCAAACTGCAAATGTAGGTGCGGTCCTCGACGCGGGCGACGTCGTCGGGGTCGGAACGACAGTAGAAACTGTTCGGCCGTTTCTCCGGATTCAGGCGGGTGAACGTACCGGATTTCTCCATCAATCGGCATAGCCGGTCGTTCTCCGCTTCCGAGCCGTCGCACCAGTGCACCTCGTCGGGTTGGCACAGTGCGGCAACTTTTTTCACCCAGGCGGTGACGTTGTTTTGTCCCGGAACGGTTATAAGTGTGTCGTCCATAATAATGCAAGGTTTGCGGGTTTGAGCTTATAGGTCGCGGCGGTACGGCGCTGTGCAGTTTTTGTTATATGCGGGGCGAAACGGGGTCAATCCATTCACATCTTCCCGTGACGGATAATCGACACCAGGAGGCCGAATCCCATGACCGCCGCGAGGAGGAAACCGATCAGGCCAATGATCGGAATATCGTTCCAGGTGGGGGGAATGCGGGCGTGCACCATGAGCGAGGAGCCGACCACGAGGGCGGCCAGCACGATGGCGAAGGCGATGCGGTTGCTCACCCGCTCCAGGCCCTGGATCAGCGGGCCCAGCCCGTGGTGTTCGAAGGCGATTCGCGCCTTGCCCTGCTCCATGGACCGGACGAAGGCCCGCAGGTCGTCGGGCAGTTCCTTCAGGAATTCGAGCGCGCTGAGCCCGGATTCGAAGAGGTTGCGGGTGAGCCGTGACGGGCGGGCCCGGTCCATGCGAACCTTTCGCACGTAGGGGGCGGTTTCACGGAGAATGTCGAACTCGGGATCGAGTTGGCGCACGACACTTTCGAAGGTGCTGACGGCTTTGATGAGGAGGAATATCTCCATGGGGATGCGCAGGCCGTGGCGGGTCGTTTTGTTCAGCAACTCCTGCAGGAGCCGCCCGAAGCTCATTTGCCGGAGCGGCTTGTAGAAATGCAGGGTCATGAACTCGGCCACGTCCGCCTCCAGCGGTCCGCGTTCCGGCGGTCTCTGCGAGGTGGTCAGCTTCAGCAGGGCGTCCGCGGCGGCGGACTCGTCGTGCCGGGAAATGTGGAACAGCAGGTCGGCGAAATGTTCGCGCAGCTTGCGGTTCATCATGCCCATCATGCCGAAATCGATGAATGAAATTTCCTGTTTGGGCAGCACGAACAGGTTTCCGGCGTGGGGGTCGGCGTGGAAAAAGCCGTGGATGAAGATTTGTTTCATCATCAATTCGGCGGTTTCATGGGCGATTTTTTCGAGGTCGTAGCCCTTCTCGCGGAGCAGTTCGAGGTTCGTCGCCTTGATGCCGTCGAGGAACTCGAGGGTGAGGACCTTCTCGCTGGAATGATCGCTGTAGACCCGGGGCACGTGCAGCGTCCGTTCCTTTTGGAATTGGTGGGCGAAACGCTGGATGTGAGAGGCTTCGATGGTGAAATCGAGCTCCTTGCGGAGAATGTGGGACATCTGACGGACAATTTTCGAGGGCTGGTGAATGCTCCAGCCTTCGACGTGTTTTTCCATCAGCGACGCCAGATTGAACATGATCTCCAGATCGGTGTCGATACGCTGGCGCAGGCCGGGGCGCTGAACTTTGACCACAACCCGCTCGCCCGAGAGCAGCCGGGCGCGGTGGATCTGAGCGATGGACGCGGCGGCCAGCGGCTCGCGGTCGAACTCGGAAAACAGGCTGTCCATATTGGCGTGCAGCTCCTTTTCCACCTTTTCGCGGATATCGGTAAACGGCACCGACGGCACCTCGTCCTCGAGCTTGCGCAGTTCCTGGATGTATTCGTCGGGCAGCAGGTCGGCGCGGGTGGCCAGAATCTGCCCCATCTTGACGAAGGTCGGGCCCAGGTCCTGGAGGGCCAGGCGCAGGCGGACCGGTCGGGCCCGTTCCGCGGCGATTTTCCGGTTCTTTTTCCGACGGCTGATGCGGAAGGCCGAATTCAGGTACCGGTTGGCGTGAACCAGCTGGAGAAACTCGTCGAAGCCGTATTTGAGGAAGACCGTGACAACCTCCCGGTAGCGCTGGACGTGGTGGTAGGTGCGACTGATGACTCCGGGCGGATAAAACATGATGGCGGCAAATAAATCGACGTCACCCTAAGTGCTTTGCCCATAGCGGGCAAACGTCTTTTCCCGGTATTTTCCCCTTGAAACGTATGGCCCGGGCGGTTTGATTGGTACCTTTTAACAGGTTCCGAATATGAAAATTGACTTACCCGACGGGCGGCAGATCGATCTGCCATTGGCCAAGCTGGCCTGGATACCGGTGGTGGCTCTGGCCTTCGTGATCATCATCACCATGGTATACCAGGTGGATACGGAGCAGGAGGGCGTCGTGCTGCGGTTCGGCCGGCACATCGACACGGTCGGGCCCGGCCTCCACTTCAAGATGCCGTATCCGATCGACCAGGTGGAGAAAGTCAGAACCCGCATTGTCGATGTGCAGGAGTTCGGGTATCGAAGCCAGGGCGGGCGGACCCACACCACCCGGGGTTACGAAGAGGAAAGCTCCATGCTGACCGGGGACCTCAACATCGTCCAGGCCTCCTGGGCGGTCCAGTTCCGCCGCGAAGTACCCGAGGAATACCTCTTCAACGTGAAGGATCCGGAGAACACCCTCCGCGACATTTCCCAGTCCGTCATGCGCGAGGTCATGGGCGACCGGGCCAGCATTCCGATCCTGACGGTCGGCCGGGCCGAGATCCAGGAGCGCGCCCGGGAGCTCATCCAGGAGTACGTCGACCAGTTCGAGATGGGATTGCGGATCAACGAGGTCAACCTGGAATCGGTGGAACCGCCGCAGCCGGTGATCGACGCGTTTCACGACCTGAACCGCGCCGAACAGGACGCCCAGCGTTTCTTCGAGGAGGCCTCGCGCGAATTCGAAGAGCGTGTGCCGCGGGCCCGCGGGGAGGCGGAGCGAACGGTCCTCGAGGCGGAAGGTTTTCAGCAGCGGCGGACCAATATCGCCCGCGGGGAGGCCCAGCGCTTTATCGACACCCTGGAGGCCTACGAGCAGGCGCCCAACGTGACCCGGCGCCGCATGTACCTGGAAACCATGGAAGACCTGATCCCGGAGTTGCGGGAAGTCATTATCGTAGATCAGGAAATGAAATCGATCCTGCCTCACTTCAACCTCCGGGAGAAGCAGTAAATGAAGACCTTGAACAATCCATTTCGCAAAAAAAACGGCAACGCTCCCGTCCCGCTTGTGGCCGGGCTGGTCCTCGCGGCGGTTCTGGCGCTGGTCGCGGTGAACTCCATGTACATTGTCAACGAGTGGCAGCAGGCGGTGGTCACCCGATTCGGGGAGGTGGTGGGCGAACCCGTCACCGAGGCCGGGCTGCACTTCAAGATGCCCTATTACCGGGTGCAGATCTATGACAAGCGTCTGCTGCGCTGGGACGGTGCACCGACCTCGACCATCACGCGCGACCGCAAGCGGGTCCAGATCGATGTCACCGCGCGCTGGCGGATCAGCGATGCCCGTCGTTTCCGGGAAGCGATCAATATTGAAGCCGACGCCGATCGGCGTTTGAACAGCATTATTGATTCGGCCGTCCGCAACCAGATCGGCCAGTTTGATCTCTACGAGGTCATTCGCAGCACCAACCGCATCCTCGATATCGATGAAGAGATGGAGATCGCTCTCGACGAGGCCGAAATGGAAGAGATCGACATGGACGAGATCGCCACTCTCGGCGCCGAGGTGGAGGAGTTGGAGCGGGATGACCAGGGCAATTACCTGGTCGGGCGCCCGGTGGTGATCGAGCACATTCTCGATGCCGCCCGGGAAACCCTGACCGATATGGACCTCGGTATTCACCTGCAGGATATCCTCATCAAACAGCTCAATTACACCACCGAGATCGAGGAAACCGTCTTCGCGCAGATGAATGCCGAGCTCAATAAGATTTCGGCCGGGATCCGGTCCCACGGTCAGCGCCGCGCGGAAGAGCGTCTCGGTGAGATGGAGCGGGAGTTGGCGACGATCGGCAGTCGGGCGCAGGAGCGGGCGCAGCGGATCCGCGGTCAGGCGGAGGCCGAGGCCACCCGCACCTACGCGGATGCCTACAACCGGGATCCCGATTTCTACCAGTTCCTGCGTTCGCTGGAGGCCTTCGAGACCATCCTCGGGGACAACAGTACCCTGGTTCTCGGCACCGACAGCCCGGTTTACGGACTCTTCAAGGACCTGGCGACGACGGAGATCGACGCCGAAGCTTTGCGGAGCGGCAACCGGGGCGATTGAGCCGGGAAACGCCGGTTTCCTCCGTGAGTGGGGGAGCGCGCCTTTATTTACCGTGGAATGACCAATCGGTTCTACAACGATTTTGATCGTGAGGCGCTCGAGGCGAAAAATATCGATGATTATCGAAGTCCCTTCCAGATCGATCGAGATCGTATTATTTATTCCCACGCTTTCCGGCGGCTCCAGTCCAAGACGCAGGTATTCCTTTCCGGGGAATACGATTTTTACCGTACCCGCCTGACCCATTCGATCGAGGTGGCCCAGATCGGCCGTTCCATCTGCCATTTCCTGAAAGCGCAGGGAGAGCCGCTGGGGCCCGGTTTTTTCGTCGACCCCGACCTGGTGGAGGCGATCGGTCTGGCCCACGACCTGGGTCACCCGCCGTTCGGCCACGCCGGGGAGCGCGCCCTGCACAACCTGATGCGGGAGTGGGGCGGGTTCGAAGGCAACGCCCAGACTTTGCGAATCGTGACCGAGACGATCTATCAGAACGAGTCCGGCTGCCGGGGAATGAGACCGACCCGGGCGTTTCTCGACGGTGTGCTCAAATACAAGAAGCGCCACGGCGAACTGGCTGATCCGGACAATCATTTTATCTACGACGAGCAGTTGGCCTATCGGGACTTTGTCTTCGGCTCCCGCGAGGTTCCCCCGGAGTGGGCGGAGGGTGAGGCCCTGAACGGATTGAAGAGCCTGGAATGCCAGGTCATGGATTGGGCGGACGACACCGCGTATTCGCTCAACGACATCGTCGACGGGGTTCGCGCCGGTTTTCTGACCGCGGAGAAAATATGCCGTTGGGCGGACCGCGCGGACCTGGACGGCGGCGGGGAAGACGCGGTCGAAAGCCTGCTCAGGGCCATTCGCGAGGACCGGCTGGAATCGGTTTTCAGCCGCAAGGTCGGCGATTTTATTCAAGCCGTACGGCTGCGGCCGGCGGAGAATTTCCTTTCCGACCTCTCCAATCGCCACCGTTTTGCGCTGGCGGTCGACCCGGGTGCCGCCGCCCAGGCCGAGGTGTACAAGCGGTTGGCATTCGAGGTGATCTTTCGGTCGCCCCAACTCCAACAAATCGAGTACAAGGGGGCTCACATCCTGCAGCAGCTCTTTGAAGCTCTCCTGGCCCATTACCTGGAGGCGGGGCGGCGCCGCATCGCGTTTCTCCCCGCATCGGTGACGGCCCTGGTCGAGGGTGAGACCGACCG
>PXDC01000529.1 GCA_003565135.1 Verrucomicrobiota bacterium | reverse complement strand
TACTCCTTTTGGCCTGCCTCGGGTACGCTGGCCGGGATGAGTGAAGAATCCAAATCACCGAACAAAACGCGACGCAGCCGCGCTGAAGTCGAATCCCTTCTCGCCGATTACCGCCGAAGTGGCCTCACTCAGGTCGCCTTCGCCCGGGAGCGCAAACTGAACCTCGGCACCTTTCGCGGCTGGCTGGCGAAACAGCGAGGTCGCGGCCCGAAGGGCTTTTGTCCAGTCACAGTCCGCGATGAGAACAACGACCGCCTGACCATCCGATTGCCGGGCGGAATTGAGATTTCCGTTTGCGTAGGGAGCGATCCGCAGTGGGTAATCGCTTTGACAAGGGGGCTCAACCAATGATGTTCACCGACACGGCGGCGGTGCGTGTGTTTCTTGCCCCGGGCGTCACTGACGTGCGCAAAAGCTTCAACGGCCTTTACACCCTGGTGCGCGGAGCCCTCCAGGGCGATCCGCTCAGCGGACATCTTTTTGTCTTTTGCAATCGAAGGCGCGACCGCATCAAGATTCTTTACTGGGATGGCGGCGGTCTTTGGGTCTGCGCGAAGCGATTGGAAAAGGGAACCTTTCGCTGGCCGCATACCGGCGACGAGTCGATCGAGGTCCGCGCATGGAGTCAGACTTCAATTTCTTTAATAAGCCGGTCATAGATTCTTCGCCCTTCCGTCTTATACAAGAGGGCGACATAGCGGCTCCCTCCATTTGGAATACCAGGTTCAACTGCTCGGCGATCCAAGGATTGGATGCCTGCGTTTTCCGTTTCAGGAACATCTCAATTCGCACCTTCCGAGCCAGACTCGGAATCCTGCCCTGATTCCAAACCCTGCATAACTTGAAGTCTGCCCCTTTTGCCCGCCCCCGAGACAAAAAAGAATCGCGTTACACTTCTCGACGCATCGTCATCGAGCGCGTTCTCGCCTCGCCCGGTTTTCGGCCCCGTTCATTTTTTACGTTATACTCACCGTCACCAAGTTTATTGAAAACGGGGGATATCCCGTGGTTGTGGCGAACGGGTTTATCCCGGGAGATTCGGGGAGCCGGAGAATCGGGGGATAACCCCCTCGCTACGAAGAAATCCGAAAACGTGGCAACGGGAAGTAAAATAGCGTTGACGAAAATGCCATTCGGTTAGACCCGAAGTAGAGCACGCTTCGACTCGATCGAGCGCCTTAGCCGTACCATTCCCACTAAGGAAGGTAAATGCAGCCGAAAAGGTCGCTGTTCGAACCCATTCGGACGAGAACCAAAAAGCGTCCGTCGATTCTTATAGATCAGCAACCAATCGAGACTGATAATACATTCGCGGTGCCCTCGATTCCAGCACTATTCGACGCCCAGCTTTTCGCAGAGATCCGAGGCGGACTCGAAGCGCTCCAGCTTTTCGGGGTGCTCGGCTTCCTCCATCGCGGCAATCGTCTCCGCATTGGGCAGATGGCGCACGAACGCGACGACCTATTCGCGCTCCTCTTCGGCGAGGCGCTTGATTTCTTTGATGACGTCCACCGCGTGCATAAGCGGCAATACCGGTAACTTTTCCGTATTTTCCAAGGCAACGTTTACCCGGAATTCTCCGCAGCCGGCAGTTCGACGCGGAAGACGGCCCCGCCTTCGGGTGCATTCCCGACCGTGAGTTCCCCGCCGTAATCGGCGAGGATTTCCCGGGAAATACTCAAACCGATCCCCAGCCCGAAGTGGTTGGCTTGTTCTTTGGTGGTGAAGTTCGGCTGGAAAATCCGCTCCCGGATCTCCTCCGGCACCCCCGGCCCGCTGTCCTGCACGGTGACAAAGACGCGATCATCTCCGGCCGGCCCGCAGGAGATGCGCAAACGCCCCTGCTGCCCCATCGCTTCACAGGCGTTGTAAATCAGGTTCGTCCAAACCTGGCTCAGGCGTCCGGGATCGGCCCGGACCGGGGGAACCGGGGGAAGATCGAGCTGCACGTCGAACCGTCTCACTGCGCCGCGCAGGATAAGAAGCGTTTCCCGAATTCCCTCCCGCAGGTCAACCGCCGCCTCCCCGGCCGGTCCCGGACGGGCGTACTTCTTGAGATTCACCACGAGGTCCCGTATCCGTTCCGAAGATACCCGAATGATCTGCAGGTTGAGACCCGCCTCAAAAACCGGCAACAACCGAATTGCCTCGTCGGGATCGATTCCGGTTCCGAAGCGGAGCACTTCCGGGGGAATGGCCGCCAACCTCCTCAAGAGGGGCCTGGACAAACGGGGATGATCACGGGCCAACGCATCGAGCCGGGACCGCTGGGTGGCGGTATCCGGAAGCCGGGCACTCAGGCCCGCATCCCAGAAACGCCGGGCCGTTCCGGAATCGACCTGCCCGGGAACCTTCTCCAGGACCTCGGCAAAGGCCTCCCCCAGGTAGTCGACCGAGCGCAGGGTGGCCGAGGCCGGGTTATTGATCTCGTGGGCGAGTCCGGCCACCAGGCGCCCGAGCATGGCCATTTTCTCCTGCTGCACCAGCCGGTTCCGGGTGCTCTCCAGCTCAAGGACGGTGCGCCGGAGTTCGTCCCGCTCGTTTTCCAGGGTCGTATTGAGTGTGGCCAACTCCAGGTGCAGCACCACCATGCGGCGGTACCGCTCGGTCAGGTTGTCGCGAATGAGCGATTGCAAACGCTCATACAACTCCGGTGCCGACCCCGCCAGGGATCCGAACTGCTCGAAACTCAGGGCAAGCGCCGTCACCGGGGTTGTCACCGCCGCGTCGGTGAAATTCGGATTCCCCGTGCAGTAGGATAACAAACCGACGAGATCGCCCGGGCGAACGACGTCGACCGCGATTTTTGTTCCGGCGGACGCGCGTTTGTATAGCTTTACCGTGCCGTCCAGCAGGCAGAAAATTTCGTCGTGGCGCTCCCCCTCCCGCAGCAGCAGCACTCCCGAATCAAATTTGCGGATACGCTCCCGCAATTCGGATGACGCCTCGGCCAGGCGACGGACCTCGGCCACGACCCGCGAGGTATCACGGCGTCTTTCCCCGGGCGGCAAATCGCCGGTCCCGCTACTGCCCGGTGTCGACCCTGTTTCGCCGGCGCACATATTCGACAAGCCGCTCCTGGTCGAGGTACCGCATGAGAGGCAGCGGGTCTCGTCCCGATTCAATAAGGTAACTCGTCAATTCATCGCGGGCCACGCGCACCAAAAGCTCGCGTTCCCACGGTTTCGCGACGTAGCGCGTAATGCCGGCCCGATTGATCGCCTCAACCGTGTCCTCGTGCCCCGCCTGTCCCGTAAAGAGCACCAGGCGCGTCCCTTGCAGCCCCGGCCAACCGCGAAGTTCGATCAAGAGATCCACCCCGTTCTGGCCCGGCATGACGTGATCGCAGAAAACCAGCCCCAGCCGGTCGCCCCGTTTCAGAATCTCACCAATCAGCCCTTTCGCTTCCTCCGCCGAGGCGGCGGTTTCGACCGGGAACCCCTCTTCCATTTCGGCGAGGTCACGGGCGACGGCGCGCAGCACGTCCGGCTCGTCGTCGACACACAGTATGCAGATTTTATCCATAATGGGATGGGCCAGGTTATTAGTTCGAACAGATAAGCTTCCCCTAACCGATCAACAACGGCCAGAAGAATCGGGCCAGCACCAGGGCCACCGCGAGCCCGACCACCCCGATCAACAAGCCCATTTTGGCCATGTCGGGAGTACGCAACAAGCCCGTGCTCATGGCAATGGCGTTTGGCGGTGTGGAAATGGGCAGGGCCATCCCGAGGCTGGCACCGAAAGCAATGATCACCGCGTTGATTTCAAGGCTCACGGAATCGGTCAGGATTCCGCTCGCCCCGAGAGATATGGCCAGGGGAACCAGCAGGCTCGCCGCCACGGTGTTGGATATGAAGTTGGAGAGCCCCGCCGCCACCAGCCCGAACACCCCGATCACCACGAACGCCCCCATCAAGTCCCAGCGAATCATACCGATCAGCCACTCGGCCAGACCGGTATCCCGCATGGCCACCCCGAGCGCGATACCGCCGGCCATGAGCCAGAGCACCTCCCAGGACAGGTTGCGAATTTCGTCCTTTTCGATCACCCGGAACGCGGTCAGGGCGGCGATGGGAAAGAAGGCCACAACGCTGCTCGAGAGGCCGTGCCAGGCTTCGGTCACCCAGAGAAAGACGGTCAGGCCGAATACCACGTAAAGCACGATCGCCTTCCCGGAAAGGTTGAAGGTTCCGCTCAGCTCGAGAGTGATTCGTTCCCCTTTTGCCGGATAGACCGTCAACAGCAGCCACCAGACAAAGAACAGCACCACAATGACCAGCGGCACCGCCAGCACCATCCACTGGCCAAAGGCGATATCGATTCCCTGCGCCTGCAGGGCGCCGATGGCGATCGCGTTGGGCGGGGTGCCGATCGGGGTGGCGATCCCCCCGACGTTGGCGGCAAAAGGAATGGCCAGGGCGATGCCGATCCGGTAGCGATCGTCGGGATCGAGCTGGGCCACGATGGGGATGATGACGGTCATCATCATCGCCGTGGTCGCGGTGTTGCTCATGAACGCCGAGAGCGTCGCCGTCACCAGCATCAGCCCCATCGTCACCATGGCCGGCCGGGTGCCGAAGGGGCGCAGGATCACCCGCGTCAGGTTCCGGTCGAGTTCGTACTTGACCGCGGCGCTGGCCAGGACAAAGCCGCCGAGAAAAAGGATGATGATCGGGTTGGCGAGGGCGTTCAGGTACTTGGTGTAACTGGGCGGATCAAAATCGAGAAACCAGTGACCGGGATCGATCACCACCCGGGTGCCTTCGGACAGGCGGTCGGAGCGGACCACAACCGTATCCGCCCGCGATTCGACCAGCGAAACCTCCGCTGCCTCCGTCCGGTTCCGCTCCTCCAACAGCAGCACGCGGTCCCCGTCCAGGGCCTGCCGGGGAATCTCCCACACCTCCGCCTCCACCGGAATCGGTGCCGCCGACGGAACCTCGTTCATCTGGAACAGGGGTCCCTGCGCGCTGAGAAAAACGATCTGCAGAAAGATCACCATCAGCGACGTGGCGTAGATCGGGATCGGCTCCAGGATCCAGAAAACCGCGGCCAGGAGAAAGATCCCCAGGGTTATGTGTCCCATCAGCGACAACCCGTCGAGATCGAGAAACAGTGGCAACAAAAACAGCGCGGAACCCACGACCAACGCGATGATCTTCTTTGTGTCCATGACGTGGCGCCAGTCTCGAATACCCGGCCGCCGCGGACAATCTCATTTTTCGGGATTGTCGGTATCAGAAGAAACGGCGCGGAGCCCGTGGAGGATCGGTTATAGAGCAGACGGACAGCGTCCCGGGCGCCAGCCGGATCGGTCAGGGGATCATTCCTTGTGCCGCCGGTTTTTCTTTTCTCCCGACGGCAGGACCAGATTGATGAGGAAGGAAAAGGCGCGGGTGGGACGAAGGGAGGCCCCGCTGCCGAGCAAAAGAGGGGCCTCCTCGACACCGTCCTGACGCAGGCGGGACAGACGGAAAAAGAGAAAGACCTGAACGGCGATGACAAAAAGAAAGAACGCCTTGAACCCGGAAATATTCATCCCCACACCGAGGTCGGTTTCCTTGAGGAACAACCCCCAGACAATGGGCGACAACCCGGCGACAAAAGCGGTCACCGCGCCGAAGATCGACACCATCAGCGGCCGGTCCTCCTCGCGCATCAAGGTGGGCAGGAAGTTGAGGCT
>PXDC01000440.1 GCA_003565135.1 Verrucomicrobiota bacterium | reverse complement strand
CCTTCGGGAGTCTGCAGCGCCACGTATTCGAGTTCGGGATGCAGACAGATTCCCAGGTTGGCCGGCATGGTCCAGGGGGTTGTGGTCCAGATGACAAAGGATGCATTATCGAGACCGGCAAGCGAGGGGTACCGTTCGGGATCGGGCAATTCCATCGCCACGTAGATCGAGGGCGATTCGTGGGGGTGGTACTCGATCTCGGCTTCAGCCAGCGCGGTTCGGAAGACGGGATCCCAGTGAACGGCCTTGTGTCCGCGGCGAATGAGGCCGCGGCGCACCAGTTCGAGAAATGTCCGGAGAATACCGGCTTCGTAGGAGGGATCGAAGGTCTGGTACGGCCGGTCCCAGTCGCCCAGGATCCCGAGGCGCTGAAACTGTTCGCGCTGGGTGTCGACCCATTTGGCCGCGTAGTCGTGACACAGGCGCCTCAGGGCCACCGGTTCCATATCGTGGATTTTTTCGCCGATTTCGCGCAGGACGTGCTGCTCGATGGGCAGGCCGTGGCAGTCCCATCCCGGGACGTACGGCGTCCGGTGGCCCCGCATGCTTTTGTAGCGAAGGATGAAATCCTTCAGGACCTTGTTGAGGGTGTGCCCCATGTGGATGTTGCCGTTCGCGTACGGCGGGCCGTCGTGGAGGACATAGAGCGGTCGCTCCGCGTTCTTCTCCTGGATGGCCCGGTAGAGGTCCCGGGATTTCCAGTGGGCATACCGCTCCGGCTCCCGCTGAGCCAGCCGTGCGCGCATGGGAAAACCGGTTTTGGGCAGGTTTAATGTGTCCTTCAGATCCTTCACCGCAAAAGAGTTGCTACCTTGGTTTCTGGCGCAGGCAAAATGCCCGGGAGGGCGGAGTGCCGCCTCCCGATAAAAAGGGAAAACGCTACAGAATTGGCCGTGAGAAGCAACCACTTTTCATTGTCTTTTCCGCCCGAAGGTTCATGGGTGGGACACCGTGGGTTACCTTCTCTCGCTCGATTCGGTTCACTTTGGCTGGTTGGTCGCGTTTCACCTCGCGGGGCTGACGGCATTGACACTGGGAGGCGCGTTGTTGTGCCGCGGGGCGGTCGGCCTGGCGCTGGGGATGAACCTGCGACCGGTCGTCGTGGGGTTGACGGTGGTCTCCCTGGCCACCTCGAGCCCCGAGTTGTTCACCTCGTTAATCGCCGGCGCGGAAGGCAGTCCGGGACTGGTCCTGGGCAATATAGTCGGGAGCAATATCGCCAACCTCGGACTGATACTGGGGGTGTCGGCCCTGATTTGCCCGCTGGTTATCCGGCTTCCGCTCATTCGCCGGGACGTCCCGATACTGGCGGGCGTTACGGTGCTGTTTTGCCTGTTGGCGTGGAACAAACTGGGTCGCTGGGAGGGGGGGGTGCTGCTGGGGCTGGGTGTGGCGTACCTGTGGCTGATCCTGCGCAAGGCGCCGCCTGCCGCCGACGCAATGGACCGGGAGGTGGCCGAGGAGGTCGAGCAGGGCGCGCGGCTCTCCCTGGGGCAGAGCGTGGGACGCATTCTCGCGGGCACGGCGTTGCTGGCCTTCGGGGCGGAGTTGTTGGTGGCGTCGTCGGTGGAATCCGCCGTTCGGCTCGGGGTGAGCGATGTGCTCGTCGGGATCACGATCGTCGCGATCGGCACCAGTTTGCCCGAATTGTCGACATCGATTTCGGCGGCCGTGATGCGGCAGGCCGACCTGTGTGCGGGGAACCTGGTGGGCTCGAACCTGTTCAATCTCGTGCTGATCGGCGGCGGGGTGGCGCTGTTTTTTCCGATTCCGGTGGAGCCCCGTTTCTTTGCCGTGGAGATTCCCGCCCTGCTTGTTTTCACCGCGTTGCTTTGGCCCTTCTTTCTCTCCGGAAGGGTGGTGAGCCGAGGGGAGGGCTTGACCCTGCTCGTCCTTTACGGGGTGTTCCTCGTGTTGACCTACCTCTCGCAGACGGGTGTCCTGTGGTAGGAGGCGCGGCCGGTACGGTCGCGGGGGTCACCGGCTGATGTCGCTGCGACCGAGGATGCGGAAGCCGCTGCAATGGAGGGCGTGCCCGGCCACGTCCGGATCTTCCAGGCTGATGGCCAGGGCGCACTTGTCGCGGGGACGGGTGATAAAGGCGTAGGTGTAATGGATGTTGATTTCCGCTTCCAGCAGGGCGCAGAGGGCCTTGTGGATGTCGGTCGCCGCGTTCATCTCCACGACCAGTATGGGGGTTTCATTGTAGAAGAAGTGGTTCTTGCTCAGGATGGATCCGGCCCGTTCATGATCATCCACGATGACGCGCAGGATCGAGCTGTCCGTGGTGTCGAGGGTGGTCATGGCCATGATGTGGACCTCGTTTTCGGCCAGAACGCGGACGAGGTCGTGCAGGCGCCCCAGCTTGTTCTCCATAAAAACGGAGAACTGTTTGATCGGTTCGTGCCGGGCTCTCAGGATCTCTGGCATGAGGCTGATTCTAGGTCATTCTCCGGAATAAAACAGGAAAATTTTTATCCATCCGGGACGGCGGGGGGGAAGGCTTTTTTAAACGGTACAGTGCGGCCCGAAGAAAGGCGATCTTACCGCCCGGGGGATGCGGGGCGGGTGTGTTCCCAACCCGACGGAACCGGTACCAAATCGCAGCTTGCCGTTTCAGCCGGCGCCATTCGGGAAATTTTGTGCATTTTGCGCAGACGGAGTGAAACGAAGATGGCGGCGCCATTCTCCGGATAAGAGACTATAGATAGGGTGAAAGGAGGCGGGCGATTCCGTCGCGGATTTTCCAGGGCAGGGGGCGGTTTTCGATATCGGCCAGCGTGAGCTGGCGCGATCGGCTGCGTTTGTCGTGCATGATGGCCTCGAGCCGGGCGCCGAGCTCCCGTTCGTAGCACTCGACGTTGAACTCGAAATTGAGCAACAGGCTGCGGGGATCCCAGTTGCCGGAGCCGATGAAGGACCAGAAGCCGTCGACGACGACCACCTTGGTGTGGTCGAACGGCTGCGGGGTGCGCCAGACCCGGCAACCCCAGCGGAGCAGTTGGGCGATCTGGGCCAGGCAGGCCCAATCCACGAAGCGGAGATTGTTTTTTTCCGGGATCAGGATATCCACCGCCACCCCGCGCATGGAGGCCGTGTTCATCGCGCTGATCAGGGTGCTGTCCGGAAGGAAGTAGGGGGTGGCGATACACACCGATTCCCGGGCGCTGGCGAGGGCGCCGTGAAGGGTCAGGCGCAGGCGGTCGAAGGTTTCGTCGGGGCCGTCGGTAATACCCCGGGCCGTGACGTTGCCGATCGGCTCGAGATGGGGAAACCAACGTTCCCCCTCGAGGGTTTCCCCGCGGCTGAAGGCCCAGTCTTCCGCAAAGACCTCCTGGAGCTCGCTGACCACCGGTCCGCGCACGCGGAAGTGGAGATCCTGGATGGGGTGTGCGGGTTTCTCCCGCAGGCAGTTGCCGCGGGCGATGTTCATCCCGCCGGTGAAGCCGGTTTTGCCGTCCACCACCATGATTTTGCGGTGACTGCGCAGGTTGAGATAAGCCATCTGCCACGGTACGATGGACGGCATGAAGCGGGCGTAGGTGATTCCGGCCCCCCGGAGACGGTAGAGGATGGAAGGGAATGAATACCGCGCCCCCACCGCGTCGATGAGGACCCGGACTTCGACCCCGCGCCGGACCGCTCGTCCCAGCGCCTCCACGAACCGGTGCCCGGTGACGTCGTTGGCAAAGATGTACGTCGTCAGCGAGATCGATTGACCGGCCCCGTCGATGGCCTTGAGCATTTCCGGGTACGCCTCGTCCCCGCAGATCAGCGGTTCGAACGTATTGCCGCCCAGGAGCGGGCGGCTGGTCAGGCTGTTGACCAGGCGGGCGAGCGAGGTGAGATGTCCTTTTTCGGGAGGAACCGTTTGTGCCAGGGAGTCCAGGGTGCACGGAACGTTCTGTTGCGAAGCCTGAAAACGGGGCAGACCCTCCTGGCGGATACTGGCGCGCCGGTTGATCCGGTTGATTCCCAGCAGGAGGTAAAGCACCGAGCCGACGAAGGGTGCCAGCCAGATGACGCCGACCCAGCCGACCGCCGCGCTGGTTTCGCGCTTGGTGAGAATGGCGTGAACCGAGGCGATCACCGACATGGCCAGAGTGGTGGCGGCGGCAATCAACGGCCATAGGCGGACGAGAAGCTCCAGAAGTGAATTCAAAACGGGAAAAAAAGGATTTTATGCGTTGGGTGGCAGGACGGAATGGGCGGTGGAAGGGTGGCCGCATTCGGTTGGTTGTCGGGATTTGTTGATCCGGGAGTTACTTATTGTTTGATAAAGTGTTGCGTGGTGCTGGCTGCCGCGGGATTTTCTTATTTGCGGCGCGCGGTCCGGTCAAGGTGAGAAGTTCCGGCGGCCGGGCGGAAATCGGCTCCGGGAAATTGGGGCTTCACATTTCTCCGGAATGCATGCAGACTGTTTTTTTCCGCTTGAGCGGAGGAATCCGGGAACCTGCGTTGGGCAATTCTGTGCCGTGGATGCGGTCCTTTGGTGGATTCTTCCTGATTTCAGAAGGAGAATGAGAACGAGAATGCAATAGGGGCGTCGGCGCGACGCCCGTTATTGGAACTTACAGGAGATTATGGCAACGAAACAAAAGCAACAACAGGAATATGGAGACAATCCGATCGAGGTTCGGGATACGGACCAGTACAAGTCGGAGTATGTCGAGCATTTCGTGGACAAATGGGATGAGCTTATTGATTGGGATGCCCGCGAGGAAAGCGAAGGGGATTTTTTTATCAAGGAGCTCAAGAAGCGGGGGGCGAAGCGCATCCTCGATGCCGCCACCGGCACCGGATTCCATTCCGTCCGGCTCCTGCGGGCCGGTTTTGATGTGGTGAGCGCCGACGGCAGTCCGGAAATGCTGGCCAAGGCGTTTTCCAACGCCCGCAAGAGGGGGTTTATCCTGCGGGCGGTGCAGGCGGATTGGCGCTGGCTCAATCGCGACATCCACGGAAAATTTGATGCCGTGATCTGCCTGGGGAATTCCTTCACCCATTTGCACTCGGAGCACGATCGCCGAAAAACGCTGGCCGAGTTCTACGCCGTCCTCAATCACGACGGCGTGCTGATCCTGGACCAGCGCAATTACGACAGCATGCTCGATCACGGGTTTTCCTCCAAGCACACGTATTATTACTGCGGGGACAATGTGAAGGCCGAGCCGGAGTACATCGACCCGGGGCTCGCCCGCTTCCGTTACGAATTCCCCGACAAAGCGGTCTTTCATCTCAACATGTTCCCGCTGCGCAAGGATTACACGACACGGCTCATGCGCGAAGTCGGGTTCCAGCGCATCAAGACCTACGGGGACTTCCAGGAGACCTATCTCGAAGACGATCCCGACTTCTACGTCCACCTCGCCGAGAAAAAATACGCCGAAGCGGACGATATTCTGGAGGAATCGCGCAAACAGTTCGGTGCGGTTTCGGTGAGTCGGGACTACTACGACAGTTCCGCCGCGGATAACTTTTATGCCACCATCTGGGGGGGCGAGGATATCCACATCGGTATTTATGACGATGTGGGCAAGCCGTCCATCGCCGAAGCGAGCCAGAGAACCCTGGAAAAGATGAGTTCCCTGCTCCCGGAAAACGTGGGACCCGAGACCCGCATTCTCGACCTCGGTGCCGGTTACGGGGGTTCCGCGCGTTACCTGGCGAAAAAATTCGGCAGTCACGTGACCT
>PXDC01000383.1 GCA_003565135.1 Verrucomicrobiota bacterium | reverse complement strand
GTTCATGGGAGCATCACCCCTCCCCGGAGGAAGCCGGGTTCTCTTCCGAAAAGCTGGCCGCCGTTCGCCAGGCGACCGAGGAAAAGGACACTGCCGCCGTCATGATCATACACCGGGGCCGGGTGGTGGACTCGTGGGGGGACCTGGACGAGAAATACCGCTGCCACTCGCTGCGCAAGAGTTTCCTCAGCGCCCTTTACGGCATTCAGGTCGAAAAAGGAACCATCGACCTCGACGCCACCATGGAGGACCTGGGAATCGACGACAACGACGGACTGAGCGACACCGAAAAACAGGCAACCGTGCGCATGCTGATCAAAGCCCGTTCCGGGGTCTACCATCCGGCCCTGTTTGAAACCCGCGCCATGGCCGCCCGACGCCCCGAGCGGCACGCGCACGCCCCCGGCGAAAACTACTACTACAACAACTGGGATTTCAACGCCCTCGGCACGATTTACGAACAGGAGACCGGGGAGAAAATCCACGCCTCCTTCGAAGAGAGAATCGCCGCCCCGATCGGCATGGAGGACTATTCGGCGGATGATGGCCGGTACGTCACCGGCGACGCCTCGCGGCACGCCGCCTACCCCTTCGTGATGAGCACCCGCGACCTGGCTCGATTCGGACTGCTTTACCTGAACGACGGCATGTGGGACGGGGAACGCGTCCTGCCGGAGTCATGGGTAGCGGAAAGCGTGACCGCCTACTCCGATGCCGGCAGCCGCGGCGGGTACGGTTACATGTGGTGGGTCGCGGTCGACGGCCGCCATTTCTCCGGCGTCGACGCGGTGCCGGAGGGAACCTACACCGGCCGGGGGGCGCGGGGCCATGTCCTGGCGGTGGTCCCCGAACACGACCTGGTTTTTGTCCACCGCGTGGATACATCCGTATCCGGAAACCGGGTACCGTACGGCGAGATCGGGCAGTTACTCATGGACGTGATCGAATCCCGGCACGACTCTCCGTGAATCGGGCGTCCCGCCAAAAACCTTCCCCCTTTACCGAACACCGAAAACCACTCATGAAAAGCCGCCTCACCCTCCTGCTCTCCCTTGCCTGCGCCTTCCTGCCTCTGGCAACGCCGCTGCATTCGTCCGATCCGCCCCCGACCCACCTGGTCGCGGTCGGCGGCGGCGGCGTCAGCGATGAAATGTACCGGCATCTCCTCGCGCTGAGCCCGGCCGACACCCCCCGCGTGCTGGTCATCCCGCACGCCGCCCGGGTGGAGAACCTCGAGTCACGGGGACGCGATATGACAAAAACCTTTCAGGACCTGGGCGTGAGCGAAATCGACGTCCTCGACCTGGAGCACCCGGAACGCGCCCTCCGCGCCATCGGGCGGGCCGACGTCATCTGGATGCCGGGGGGCATTCAGCGTCGCCTCATGCGCGCCCTGGACGAAGCCGACGTCGCCGACGCGATCCGGGAACGATTCGCAGCCGGTATTCCGGTGGGCGGAACGAGCGCCGGAGCGGCTATTATGTCCGAAACCATGCTGGCTGGGAGCCGCCGCGACGATGAGACCGGGGTCCAGACCCCGATTATCTCCCACGGGCTCGGCTTCTGGCCCCCGGTCATTGTCGACCAGCACTTCACCGAACGCGACCGTCTCGGACGCCTGGAAAATGCGGTACGGGAACATCCCGGGCTGGTCGGAGTCGGCATCGACGAAAGAACCGCGGTGGTGGTCGGGAACGGCACCCGGTTCCGGGTCATGGGAGAGGGAACCGTAACCGTGGTGCGGGCGCTGGAATCGGACGGCGACGACATCGAACTGAACAACCGGGTTCTCCACCCGGGAGAGATTTACAAACTGGAAAATAGATGAATCCCGGAAAGACCGCCATGCCCACCCTGTTCAACCGGAACCGGCCGGCTACGGCGCTGGTCGCCGTCGCGTTTCTCGGGCTGTCACTGTCGGCGCCCGGCGCCGATAGGCTTGACGAGCTGGAGGGGAGCTATTGGCTGACCCCGGAGATTTCGGTCGAAATCGGACAAACCGAGTCCGGGTGGGTGTTCCGAATGGGAACCGACGAGGATCACGATATCGTACCCGGGGAGGGCTCCGGGTGGCGGGTCCCGGCCCTGGACATCGCGATTTCCGGCATCGGCCGGAACGACGGCACCCGCCTTGTGCTCAGTCGTTACGGCGAGTCGGTGCTTCTGGCTCCGGGCGATTTTCCCGGCAGCGTGACCGGTCCGGGTGCATCCGTGCCCGAAAAGGTTGCTGCCTGGACGCCGCGTCTGATGATCGCCCACCACGTTCCGGGCGTCTCCATAGCGGTGGCCCGCGATCACAACTTGTCGTGGACGGGCCAATACGGGACCACCGCTCATGGCGAGACGAACCCGGTGGCGGTGGACACGGTGTTTGAAGCCGCATCCATGTCGAAGCCCTTCTACGCCTACGTGGTCCTGCAATGGGTCGAAGAAGGGATCCTGGACCTGGACACTCCCCTGGTCGAGTATCTGGGCGAACCATACATCGACGACGACCCGCGCCACAAGAAAATCACCGCCCGCATGGTTCTCTCCCACACGGGCGGTTTCCCCAACTGGCGGCGGGGCAATCCGCTTCGCGTCGGCTTCGACCCCGGCACCGAATTCCAGTATTCCGGTGAAGGCTTCCTGTTCCTCCAGCGGGTCGTCGAGAAGCTGACGGACACCCCAATGGAATCCATGATGCAGGAGCGACTCATCCGTCCCCTGGGTATGGCCAACACGAGTTACGTCTGGCAGGATGCCCACCGGGTGCTCGCAGCCGCCGGGCACAATCGCGATGGGCACGTCATGGAGGGGGACCGACGGATTTATACCTCGCCCAACAGCGCCTTTACCCTTTACACCACCCCGTCCGAGTACGCCTTGTTTTTGCTTGAGATGATGCGCCCCGATCGCAGCGGCAGTCATTCACTGAGCCCGGAGACGCTGGAGGAGATGCTTTCGATTCAATCCGAGGTCACGGGCCGCGACCCGATCCTGCGCCGCAACGGGGAATCGGGCGGATCGGTTTATTTCGGCCTCGGGGGGCGCATTGAAAAAATCGGTGACGGGATTCGCTATTGCCACAGCGGATCCAACCGGACGGGATTTCGCTGCCTGAGTGAATTCAACCCGGAAACCGGCAATGCCATTGTTATCATGACCAGCGGCGTGGGTGGCGCCCGATTGCGCACCGAATTAATCCGGCGCCTCGATGTCCTCTAACCGGACGCGCAAACGCAGGAAACCGGCGGTCGAGCCGGATGATACGGCCGGTTCCGAAACCGTGATCAACGCCCCCTCTTCGCGCACTTCGACGCCCGGGGCCGTCCACCAATCCGAATCTGCCGGCCCTTTTCGAGCGACGACGTCCCAGGAGGACCCGGGATCGGCGGTGCCCTCGACGACCCAGGTCAAGTCGCCGGCCGCGTGCCGGTGCAGAAAAACGAGCTCCTGTCTTCCGTCCGCCAGCCGCGTCGCATAGCGGGGAAGCGCCCCGGCCGCGTTCGGTCGCGCCCCCAGCGCGTAGGCCAGGAGCAGGGGATGGCCACGCCCGAGGGGATCGTCCAGGGCCGGCGTGCCCGGAGCCACCCCGTGTTTATCGCGCCAGGCGGTGAAGGACATTGTGTCCGCTGCGAGCGCCCCGATTTCGGCGGCGCTGAGCGCACGGTCATATATTCGGAAATCCTGCAATTCTCCGGCGAAAAGGCGGCTGGAATCACCCGACTGGCGACGCCATCCCAGCCAGAACATTTCATTCGGGTCCAGGGGCGGCGTCCATCCGTCCCCGGTGCGACCGAGTTCACCGTCAACGTACAGGCGGCTGGTTCCGTTCCCGTCAACCGTAAGGGCATAATGGCGCCAGGCCCCATCGGTCCAGGTTTCCGCAAGGTCGAGCGACCCGCCATCACCGTCCGCATCGATCAGGCGGGTGCGCAGGACAAAACGGGAAGGCATGTAGATATTGATCGAGCCGGCGCCATCGCGGGTTCCGTAACTGAGAAGGTTCTGCTCGCCGTCGAAATCGGCATCGTCGATTCGCATGCGAAACGCGATGGAGAATCCGCTGTGCGAATCAATCGGGAAACGGGGGAGACCGACAGTCGACTCGATTCCGTCAAAGGCCAGTGCGAATCCGGAACCGGTTTCGACCGAAACGGGCCCGCGCCCGGCCGGAAGGGTGGTGGCGTGACGCCCATTCCCCGACATGTCATGAAGCCGGTTGCCGTCCACGTCCCCCGGCAGCCGGACCAGTAATCCCCGCGGCCGGTCATTGTCGATGCGCCGGACCGACGCCTCGCCCCGGTACCCGGGCAAATACCCTTCCCCCGGCAGAACCCGGAGGACGATGTCGCGATCCGGGGAAGAAAGGCCGTCATCAACCAGCCGGACCGGCACCTCGACTTCGTCGTTTCCATCGGAAAAATAAACGGCGGAGGGCAGCTCCCAGGGCAGGGTGTAATCCGCCCCCGGAACCGCGTCGCCATCCCATTCGACATCGACCGTGAGCGGACCGTCCGGCACCGTCCGGCGTACCCGGAAGACGGCTTCCCGGTCCGACTCGGACACCGTCGACCTGTCCGTCTCGACCCGGACGGTCTGGCTGACGCCGTCGCCGAGGGTAATCACCAGGGGCGACGTGTCGGCCGTTTGGCGACCTTCGGGCACGAGCCTGACCTCGATCGTGTGATCGCCGCGCTCTCCATCGGGAGCCGAAGGCAAGAGCCAGGGACGGGCCACCGCCTGGCCGCTGGAAAAGGTTACCGTTTCGGTCGAGACGCGGTAATCCTCACCCGGGACCGCCGAACCGCCGAACTCGAGATCCATGGACGAGGCGGCGCCGCGGTATCCGTTGCGGACAATCTCCAGCCTTATGAGGGAATCTCCCCGGGCGATTTCGCTGCGGTCGACCGACAGGGTGTACAGGGGCCGCGTTCCGAGCGAAAAGCCGTAGTTTTCATAGAGATAGGGTTGCATGGCATCGGCGAAGGCGACGGCAAAAGCACTTCGGTTGGCCGCCGAATCGCGCAACCCCGAAAAGTTGGCCTCGATCTGGACGCCGTTGATCACCCCGTTGTCGATAAACGCGGTGTGACGTCGCGTGGTGTAACCGCCACTGAAGAAGGGCGCATCGCCCGGCGAAGGATAGGCCGAGCTCGGCCAGGTGGGAAAGCCGCCCTCGTTAAAAAGGTCTCCGAGGCTTCCGGGGCCACGGAGCAATTCGGGAAAACTCACTCCCGGCCGCCGCAGGAGAAGGGTGCGGAGCGAACTGTTCCACCCGTAACCGGGCGCTTCGAGGCTTTCGTTCGACAGGTTGAGCTGGGAAGCGCCGAGACCGTACCCGAGCTCGATGCGCTGGATCGTGTGTCCGTGACCGTGTATGTCGAGAACATAACCGAAACCGAACCCGGCGGCGGCGAGGGAACGCGCGGTCTCGATAAAACCGTGATACTCCTCCCACGCCTGCTCGGCGTAAACATTGCCCTGCGCGGCCTCGACGATCCCGCGGTTGGGATCGAGTTTGCGCCGGTGCAGGTGACTGATAATCACATGCGGACGCCGGCCGGTTCGACGGATGATCTCCTCGGCCATTACGTCCGTCAGTTGCCGCGTATTCCGGTCCGTTCCCGTCACCCCCCATGTCCGGTCGGGAATCTCCGCAGGCGTGAGGGCTCCGCCGTGACCGGCGGCCAGGACGATGGGCAAATCGCC
>PXDC01000292.1 GCA_003565135.1 Verrucomicrobiota bacterium | reverse complement strand
TTTCCCCAAGCAGCTCATACAGCGTCCCGGCATCGCCCTGTTTGCGTTCGATCAAGGTAATCGATTCGGTCTGAATCACATCGAGTGCCTCCGCCAGAGTCGGAATATGGGCACCGGCAAAATCCCCGGAGTACCACGATCCGGCGTCGAGTGCCCGCAACGCCCGGTAGGGTTTCGAGGCGATCGGTACATTCTCCTCGCCCCACAACTCCACCGCGTTCGTGGTCCGATCCAGAGTGCTGTCATGAAAAACCACCGGGACGCCGTCCGAACTGTGAAAATAATCCAGTTCCACCAGGTCCGAATGCGCCCAAAGCGCCAACCGGAAGGCGGGAAGCGTATTCTCCGGCGCGGCCATGCTGTAACCGCGGTGCGCGATCACCATGGGGCGATCGAGATCCATCAGGGCCTGCAACCGTTCCGTGGGCTCGTTACCGGCCGTTCCATTCAGAACGGTCAACGTGGCCAGAAACGTCAAGCCCCCCTTAAACAACACATTTATTTTCATTTCAAACTGACTCTTTTTCGGGTTCTTCCGTCGATTCGTAAAGGCGCTCCAGTTTAACTTCGTGGTCGTGCCGTCGGCGGGTGACGACAAGTTTGTAAACCGGTTCCTCCATTTCAACCATGCGCTCGTCGCCATCGTCCACGACCTCAGCCACAATGGCGTGTACCGAATGAAGGCCCCCGGTCCAGGATCGCGCATCGGTCACGTAGACCAGGTCTCCCGGTTTGGACTCGAGATCCCGCGCCACCTGGCGGGAAATCCTGACTCCCGGCAATTCCGTGGTGCCGAAGTGTGGCAGCGCTTCTTTTGTCATCTTCGGCATCGCCTTAGCCTTCGTCACAACACTTTCCTTGCCGAAGGATCCCATGTAGTGCTTTAAAGCGTGGGATATGGTTCCCCAGACCAGGCCCTTCTGATTCTCCGGAGACTCCGGGCGCGTCAAATAGGTCACCACGACCGCAATGACCAGGCAGACCACACCCCCGTAAAAGGCACGCATGAACTGCTGTTGTCTCATGCCTCCCATGATCCCCTCACCGGGTTCACCCATGGGAACCCCGTGGGCGAAGGGCGCGATGACCGCGGGAACAAAGAGGGAGAACAGGATGAACAAAAAACCGCCCACCAGGGTCCACATCGCCGCCACGCGGGTGAAACGGCGCCAGAACACCGACAGGATCAGGGCGATCACCATGGGAGGCGTCACCGCCGCGGTGAACGCGGCATGCGCCGCGTAAATCGTGGCGAACTGCAGGAACACCGGCACCATCAGGACTCCGAGCACCGTAACCGAAACCGCGGAGATTCGGGCGGCCGTGAGCAACTGCCGGTCCGTGGCCTTCGGCTTGATATAGGGCTTGTAAACGTCGTTCACCACCACCGCGGAAACGGCGGTGATCAAGGTATCCACCGTCGACATCAGCGCCGCCGTCAGGGCAGCCAGGATCAATCCGAATACCCCCGGATGACTCAGGAGTTCGGCGGCGATGTAAAACGCCTCCCTTGCCTCCACTTCCGGCAGCACACCGGCATTGGTGAACGCCCGGGCTACGAGCCCCCCGGACGCCACCACGAGGGCCCCGATAAACATGAGGCCGACCATCATGGCCGTGGCGGCCTTGCGACTTTCGTTGACCGATTTCGCCGCCATGAATCGCATCAGGATACCCTGGTGGAGAAAATAAAACATGGCGGTATTGGCGAACGCATCCTGCCAGAAAATACCAATGGCCGGAAAATCGGCATCCTCGTTGAAATTCGGGAACGCCAGTCGTGACTCCCTCGGCAGGTTCAACCATAAAAGGTCCCACCCGCCCAGGTAGGATGCACCCAGAGCAAAAATCAGCACGCCGATTATCAGGAGCATCAAGCCCTGAAAAAGGTCGGTCATAATCACACTGGTCTGCCCCCCCAAAGTCACGTAGGAAGCGGAAACGGCCGCGACCACGAAAGCGGCAAACCAGACCTCCCAACCCAGCAGCAGGTTCAGCACGGTTCCCATGGTAAAGAGGTTAACCCCCACGTACCCGATGAGGTAAATCAGGAGGTAAATGGTCGCCCAGAACCGGACATTGGAGCCGAAACGCCGGCCGAAGTATTCGGGTATCGAAACGGTGCGGGAGAAATAGAGGATCGGCAGCCAGCCGAAGACCAGCAGCGGAAACCACAGCCAGTCGTTCCAGTAGGCCTGCGAGGCACCTATGCCGTACTCGTATCCAATCTCGCTATACTTCACGAAACTGTAGGAACCGACGGTCGTGGCAATCAGGCTGAAGGCGATCATCCACCAGGCAAACCGTTGCCCCCCGAAGAAAAAGTCCTTGGTCGTTTTCTGCCGGCGCCCAAACCACGTGCCGATGGAGAGGATCACAACGAAATACATGATGACAATCGCATAATCCAACCCGGTCCCCCGGATACGGCGATCCTCATCCAGCACCGCCTCCGACGCTTCCGTCGCCGTGTACTCCTGCCGGGGTGCTTCCTCCATCGGGGCGTACTGAAGGAATCCCTGAAGCACGGCGAAAAACAGCATCACGAACAGTGCCAGGAAAAGGTTACGCAATCCCCGGCCGCTCCAGCCGATATAACCGTTTTTCACACCGTAATAGACACCGATTGTCCAAATCGCGCCGCCGACCAGATAAGAATAAATATATGCGTCCATGATCAAGTTTGAGCCACTGATAACCGTTCCTACCTAAATTTTCTCATGAGAATCTTTAACTTATACACGCCGTCAATCCCGATTCGCTCCGTTCCGAAATGTCGTTCCGCCGGAAAAGGCAAAAATAAAGGGCCGCCGGGTCGGAAAACACCGGCGGCCCTTGTTACCGATTAAATCCTTGCGGACAAAACCCGATTTCTGCGGCGCCGAATCGTCACGACCATAACCATGGCGCCAAGCCCCAACAACAAGGCATACGTCGAGGGTTCGGGAACAGCCACGACACCGGCGAACCCGTACCCTTCACCCGCATCCGCCAGGTGAATCGGCGTGTCAAATGTCTGAGTCGAACGGTCCCAGGCTACGGAATAAAGGGCGTTGTTATCCCCGCCTCCCTCGTTTGTGTAGAAAATCTGCACATAATCACCCATGTCAATCGCGGCCAGGTGAGGAACACCGTTAATCGTGTCCGAGAGCGATTGCCCCGGGCCGTCCAGCACGTTCCAAACGTCGGGTCCGTCGTTGAAAAACACCGAAATCTGATCGCTTGCACCAAAAGCCGTGTTCGTCACGAACAAGGCGTCACCGGCAAAGGCAAAACTTCCGTACTGACCGTTATCATTATCCCACCCGCTTCCCTCGTCGGCGAACCGGACATCCATGTTGCCCACTTCGGTGGTCGGCAACCCGTCCCAGCGGTGAATCCCGTGCGTGCTCCCGGCGCGTCGGGAAACATGAAGATCTCCGTTGTTGATCCCGATCAGGTTGTACTCCCACGTGTTGGCAACACTCGTTGCGGTGTTTGATCCAACCGTGCTGTGATAAACACCCGGGTTTCTTCCCGTGAACCACAGATTGGATCCGTCGGTCGAGATCCCTCCCCGGAAACCGCGTCCGCCGGACTGGTGTTCGACCTCGGTGGTAGGGATTCGTGTGGTGGTATCGAAGGATTGGGTCTGCAGATTAAACATGCCCACCACGTGGTCGGTGGTCCCGACGGCATCATCCACCGCCGCGGATCGGCCCATAAACGTGAGGTAGTTTCCATCCAGCGATGGGGTAAGCTGGGAATAAGTCGCAAAGCTACCACCCTGCGTAATCCGGGTATTCGGATCAGTCGAGGGCGCCGCCCACGAGTTGGAAAGGCTCACGGATTCGGAACTGCCCGAAAAATGGTCGATGTGGTGAGCCTGGGCACTCCCGGTAACCGCAACGCCATCGCCCTTCCGCAAGACGTAGACATCAAAAACAGCCGAAGCAGTAGTGCTTCCGGCAAAAGTCAGAAGGGCACCCACTATAAGGGTTCGGCACAAAGGTTGGCATCCAGTGGGATCGATTTGTTTTCCGGTGTGGGGTCTGTTTCGTTTCATGGTGGTATTATTATGGTTCAGGGCTTTTGTTCTGTTTTTGTTCAGTTCCGTGTGGAAAGAAATCATTGTCCGGTTCAGGGCCCGACCGCGGCCGTATTGCCTCGTCCCCGCGGCCCGCCGCGGAACATTGGCCAACCGGATTCCGCCGGGGGCGCCGCACCGGAAAACGAATAAAGATTAAAATCACCTGCTCCAATATAAATCTTCCCGTCATCCGCGATTACCGGCGACGAATCAAATTCCCAGCGGAGCGGAGCGGAATTCCAGAGCCGTTGCCCGTCGGGACCCAATGCGTAAAGGATCCCGTCATTCGCCGCGAAATAAATACTGCCGTCCCCGTCGATGGCCGGGGTATTTCTCAAAGCGGCTGGAATTTCGGAAGTCCACCGCAACGTTCCACGCCCGTCGAGAGCGTAAAGATTTCCGTCCTCGGCGCCAAAGTAAACGGAACCGTCCGGACCGACCGCGGCCGAGGACTGAATGGACTCCCCGGCTTCAAATTTCCAGCGCTGGCTCCCATCGGGATTAACCGCGTAAAAATGGTGATCGTGGGACCCAAAATAAACCACCCCATTGGCATCCACCGCAGGCGAACCGACTACCGGCGCATCAGCACTGAAAGTCCAGCGGGTGTCGCCACTGAGGTTAAACGCGACCAACCGGCCACCGAGGCCGGCGACATAGAGCGTTTCGTCGTTATAAATCGCCGGCGAAGCCACCACCCGACCGCGGACCTCGGATTCCCACCGGCGGGAACCGTCCTTGCGTAACGAGTACACGCTACCGCTGTCGGAGGCAAAGTACAGGTTGTCGTCCGAATCGAGGGCTATGCCGCCCCTGAGTTCGGCTCCCGCCTCGAAACTCCATAGCTCCTCCCCGTCCGGAGAGAATGCCCGGAGAAAAAAGTCGTCTCCCCCGATATAGACGGTGCCGTCGCTGCCAATCGCCGGCGAGCCTCGGACCAGGAAATCGGTGAAGGCGGTCCATTTTTCCGAGCCATCCGGATTCAAGGCATAAACCTTGTGATCATCGGACCCGAAATAGATCGTCCCGTCCGCGGCGACCGCGGGCGACGACAGGACGCGGTCACCCGTGTTGAATCGCCAATCCGGCGACTGCCCCCCGCTGCATCCCGCCAGGGCGAGGACAACCCCAACGGCGCCCGGCCACCGCAGAAAAGACTTACCTGAAAATGCCAACATTTGTGTAAAAGCCAATCGCCTGGTGTTGAGCTTGCGACTAGTCGCGACACCAGGGGGCGTGTCCGCTGCGCTGCAGGTACTCGTTTGTACGTTCACGGCTTACCCATTCCACGTGGCCGTCCGCAAAGCCCCAGTTCCAGCCGTCGGCCCGGTGATTGTTGGACGCATCCGGACAGTTGTTCTGACCGGGGGTATCGTCACCATCGACGATCAGCATGGTAATGCTTTCGTAGCCCTGGGCCGACAGGGGATTCTTCACTCCCGCTGGGCCGTACTCCCAGTGGCCGGAATAAATCCCCAGGTACTCGTAACTGTGCCCGCCGCGGCTGTCTTCGCGTCCGCCGCTGGCGTTTCGTTCCAGGTCGACCAACCGGCCCTCCCTGCTTCGGTGATCCATGCGAATCCGGTTCTGGGTGCTCGGACAGATAAACAGTTCCACATCGTCAACGTAATCGGGATACAGATCCACGGGAGCATTGTCGTCGG
>PXDC01000365.1 GCA_003565135.1 Verrucomicrobiota bacterium | reverse complement strand
GGATCGCTATCGAAAAGCCTGATAAAAGACGCCTTACAGAAACCTCGATCCCGATCCCGATAGCGATTTGCTCCGCCATCTCCGCTTCGCTCTGTCGATCCCGATGGAGGCGTTAACCTAGAGTGCCATTCAGCGTAGGAGGGTTCAAATATGCCTCGAATCCTCGCCATCCTTCCGCGCGTAGCCGGTGTCCTGACGGCTGTGATTGACCTGGTTCTTCTTAAGGTACGCCTGGTAAACATCGTCCGCCGACATACCCAGGGCCTGGGCGGTCGAAATCAGGAAATGAAACAGGTCAACCACCTCGACCCGCGCATTCTGGCGGTCGAACTCCTGGTACCGGGCCCACCATTTCCAGGGCACCGAGTCGATCAACTCAGCCATTTCCTGCTGCATGGCGCGGGTGTAATTCAATACCCAGCGTATCTGCTCCTCCTCCGAAAGCCCGTTCAGATCCACACCGATCCGTTCGTTCAACTTTTGCTGCAAACTGAAAATCTCCTCGAGCTTGTCCATAGATAGAATCACCTAAGATCCCCGGATTCAAGGGGTAGCCGGCGTGTCCCGATCGGCCCTTACCCGGGAATCTTTATTTAATGATTGTTTTTCTACAGAAATGGTTTTTCTTTGAAACGGAGATTGCAAGGCTGAAAACCGAATGACCTCGCCCGATTTGCCAGAAGGCCGCCGAAAACCGGCATCCATTCGAAAGCCTTGCCCGACGCGATCCGGCACCGGACGTTATTGCCATTGGCAAGATCCCGCGCCGATCGACCGAAACATAAACGGTACACATCACAATGACAATGGAAGAGTCCAAAGACCAAGAACCGAACCCTTCACAGGAACCTAATAAGACCGCCCCATCCAACCCACCTGAAAATGAAAACGCCGCGCCCAAGGCCCGGGAATCGGAGGCTTCGCGCCCGCCCAATCGCCGTCGTCCCCGCCGCACCGGCGGATCGGCCGTAACCGGCGCTCCCGCTCCCGCTCCGGTCAGCAAGCCCTACCCCGCCGCCGTTCTCAAGAAAACCGAGGAAAAGCCGACTGGCGCCGACAAGCCCCCCGCCCGCGAAGATCATACGAAAAAAGCGGCCACGCCTTCCCCCGATAAGGGAGAAAAAGCCGCCGATTCCAAGCAGGCCATCGATTCCAAACAGGCCGCCGGCTCGGAAAAGGCTCCTGCGGCCAAGGCCGAAAAGGTCACCGACAGCCCCTCCCGCGACGCGAATTCCCGACCGGAATCCGACAAATCGTCGTCGACCGACGACGGGGAACCGCGTCCGCGCCGCCGCCGCCGCCGCGGCGGACGCAACCGGCGGGGGTCCAAGGCCGAATCGGGCGAATCGGAAAGCCGCGAAACCCGGAGCCGGGAAACCCAGTCGGGGGGTCGCGACGACGCCTCCGGCGACAACAGCCGGCCGGGCGGTAACCAACAGAGGCCACGGGGCCAGGGTCAACAGGGTGGAAACCGCCGCCGTCGCCGCCGTCGTCCCGACGCGGAAACCGGGGATCGGAAACCATCTTCCCGTCCCGCCCGCAGCCCGAGAGCGACCCAATCGCCACCCAAGGAAAAGGAAGGTTTGATCGCCCGGGTTGGCAGTTGGATTCGATCGATTGTCGCCGCACCCGGCGACGAGCCCGCCCCGCGGCGGAAAAATGAGGCGTCCGAAAAACCGGAGGAATCCAAACCCCGGCGGCAGCGCTCGGGACGGCCGGATTCCAAAGAGGGAGGCCAGCCCCGCCGGAAACGCACCCGTGGCGGATCGGGCCGCGGCCGCCAACGCCCCGAGGACCGCGACGGCGCCCGCCCGGCCGGCGACGACGCCTCCCGCGACATCGAACGGCCTCCCGCCCAGGAAAAGCCGAAGTCCGATTACGCCTCGACTTCCCCAACGTCGAAGTTCCAATGGGATGGCCCCGCCTCCCAGCAATCCAACAAAGAGTGGCGCCCCGGAGATTAGAGGCGGAACGTGACAGTATTTGAGCCCGTGCCCCCGCGTCCCGGACCGAAGAAATCTTTTCGCGAATCCGGGCGCGGGCCGGGGCGGCGCGCCCGGTGCCAGGCCGAAGACGGCAATAATTCGGAAGGGGAGAATTCGGATTTTCGGCGCGGTGAGCGCCAACGAAACTGAGGCATGAACGAGTCGGATAAAGGCGCGAACTACATCAGGACTGCGCTCGAGGGCCCTGTCTCGAACGAGGAAGCCATACTCCGGCCCACGCGCTTTACCGATTTCACCGGCCAGCAGAAAACCATCGAGCGCCTTGAGGTCATGGTCGGCGCCGCCCGCCGGCGCAAGGATCCGCTCAACCACATCCTCTTCAGCGGCCCGCCGGGATTGGGGAAAACGACGCTCGCCCTCATCCTGGGACACGAGATGGAGCGCAATGTCCGGATCACCTCCGGTCCGGTTGTGGAAAAACCGGCCGACCTGGCCGGATTGTTGACCAATCTGGAGGAAGGCGACATCCTGTTCATCGACGAGATTCACCGCATTCCCAAAACGGTCGAGGAATACCTCTACTCGGCCATGGAGGACTTCCGGCTCGACATCATGATCGACCAGGGCCCGAATGCCCGCAGCGTGCGCCTGAACCTTTCGCGCTTTACCCTGGTCGGCGCCACGACCAGGAGCGGCCTCCTGACCACCCCCCTGCGTAGCCGATTCACCCTGCAGACCCGCCTCGATTACTACGGCAAGGAGGAGCTTCTGAAAATTGTCCGCCGCACGTGCAGCCTGCTCGAAGTCGAGGTCGAGGACGGCGGCGCCCGGGAGATTGCGGCCCGCGCCCGGGGAACGCCGCGCATCGTGAACAACCTGATTAATTTCCTCCGGGACTACGCCCAGGAACGGGCTGAAGGGGTCATAACAAAAAACGTGGCCGTCGCCGCCCTCGAGTTGCTGGAGATCGACGCCCGGGGGCTGGATGAGATGGATAAGCGGGCTCTTCGGGTCATGGCTTCCCATTACAACGGCGGACCGGTGGGGCTCAACACGGTCGCCATCGCGGTGGGCGAAGAACCCGAGACGCTGGAAGAGGTGCACGAACCGTACCTGATCCAGGAGGGCTACCTGCAACGCACCGCCCAGGGCCGGGTTCTCACCGCCCGAGGCTACGAGGCCATCGGTTTCGACCCCCGTTCCGGCAAGCCGGTCCAGCCGGAACTGTTTTAACCCTTTTCCCCAACCCGGCCGAGCCGGTAATTCCGGAGTCCCTTGTTCGTTTTACGCAAAACACCACGAATGCGGGACCTAAACGGGCATGCCGCCCGCGCGGCACACGGAAAACCCTCCGACCGCACCTCGACGACAGCTTATCCGCCGGAAAGAACCGGCCGGAACCCCTCGTCCCGGAAGAACGCGGCCAGCTTCTCCCGCTGATCGCCCTGGAATTCGATACAATTGCCCTTGACCGCCCCCCCGACGCCGAGGGCCTTTCGCAAAGACCTGGCAAGCGCCTCGATCCGGGTTGGCCCCAAGGGGGCCAACCCGGAAACCACGGTCACCGTTTTTCCGCCGCGTCCCGACTTTTCCCGCCGGATGTCGATCCGCTGGCGCCCGGCCCGCCCGTTTGCTTTCGCCGGGCCGGCCGTTTCGGGAGATTTCCCCGCCGTCGCCCCCGGGGCGAACCCGTCGGTCTTGAGCGAACCAAAGGGATTGTATCCCAGTCCCTCTCCTCCATCGGTGGAAATGCGTCTGCGATCCCCCATACCAGCTACACCGCCCCCTTCCCCGGCGAACCGGATTCCGGCCCGGCCGCCAGCCCCTCCTCTTTGAGAAACAGCAACGCCTTTTCATAACTTCGCCTCTCCAGGAAATGGAGCAGCCTGGGCGGAAGGTCACGGTTTCCGGACCGCGCCGCTTCATCGAGTTTCCGCAGGGCATCCGAGATCGCCGGACCATCCCCGGCGGCGATCCCGCGTTCCATCTTCTGCAGTTCCTGTGCCACTGATTCCAAAAGGTTCATGACACGACAATCCTATGCAGACTTCCCCGCCGAGGAACAAGAAGAATTGAAAAACCCGGATTCTTCCTTGTCACCCCACAGGCTTTGATGCATGGTATGAAACCGAACCGTGAGCCAGCCGAAAATGCATGCTTCAGGCAGTCGTACGAATCGCATATCGTATGCCAATCCAGAAAATGCCGACCTGATCGACGAATACTACGAATCCTGGAAAGTCGACCCCGGATCGGTCGAGCCCGGTTGGCGGGCCTTCTTCGAGGGATTCGAGCTGGCCCATGGGACCGCGGGCGCCAATGGGGACGGCGCCGTGGCACAACAACGGAGCACGGACCAGCAGTCCATCAAACAATCGCGGGTCGACAGTCTGATCTACGCTTACCGCACCCTCGGTCACCTGATTGCGGATGTCGATCCGCTCTGTCCCCCGCCCGATTCCCACCCGAACCTGGAGCTGGAAAACTTCGACCTCAACGAGTCGGACCTGGATGAATACTTCGACGCCGGGCATCTTCTCGACGGGGGGCTCATGAAGCTCAGCGAGATCATCGGGATCCTGCGCGAAACCTACTGCCGCCACATCGGGGCCGAATACGTCTACATACAGAACAAGGAAATCCGGCGCTGGTTGCAGCAGCAGATGGAGCCGACCCGCAACCAGCCGGACTTTAAAAAGGAGAAGAAAGTCCGGATCCTGCGCAAAATCCACGAAGCGGAAATCTTCGAAAGATTCCTGCACACCCGCTATTCCGGGCAGAAACGCTTCTCTCTCGAGGGAGCCGAAACCACCATCGCCTGCCTGGACAGCCTCATTCAGAAATGTCCCGATTTCGGCGTTAAGGAAGTGGTCATGGGCATGGCCCACCGCGGAAGGCTCAACGTGCTTGCCAATATCATGCGCAAGTCCTACGAACTGATTTTCGAGGAATTTACGGAAAATTATATTCCCGATTCGGTATTCGGCGACGGTGACGTGAAGTACCATCTCGGATACGAATCAAAGCTCCAAACCGAATCCGGCGAGGAGATCGAGGTTCGCCTGGCATCGAACCCCAGCCACCTCGAGGCGGTGGATCCGGTCGTCCAGGGCAACGCCCGCGCGCGCCAGCGCCTGCGCGGCGACACCGACCGCAGAATGGTCCTTCCCCTGCTGATTCACGGCGACGCCGCCTTTTCCGGCCAGGGGATCGTGGCTGAAACGCTGAATTTCTCCCAGCTTCCGGGCTACCGCACCGGCGGCACCATTCACCTGGTCATCAACAACCAGATCGGGTTTACGACCAAGCCGTCCGAATCCCGGTCGAGCCGCTACTGCACCGATATCGCCAAAATGATCGAAGCCCCGATCCTGCATGTGAACGGCGATGACCCCCTCGCGGTGACGATGACAATGGAATTGGCTCTCGATTTCCGGCAGGCGTTTCAACGCGACGTGGTCATCGACATGTATTGCTACCGCAAACACGGCCACAATGAAATGGACGAGCCGATGTTCACCCAGCCGATCCTCTACCAGGGTATCGCAAAACACCCCCCTATCAGCAAGACATTGACCCGGCGGCTCATTGACGAAGGAACGTTGACCGAAGAGGAATCCGAAAAGATTCAGTCCGAATATCGCAAAACCCTCGACGAGGCGTTCGACCGGGTCAGCAAGGCGCAGGAAAAGGCCAAGAAGAGCCGGAAAACAAACGAAGCCAAGGTGTTCAAGGGATCCAATGCGGTTTTCCAGGTTCCCTACTCCTTCGAACCGATTGAAACCGGC
>PXDC01000418.1 GCA_003565135.1 Verrucomicrobiota bacterium | reverse complement strand
CGAAGCACCACGCTCGCCATGGTCCACCGGCTGATGCTGTCGGCCAAGAAGCGATGGGGAGCGATCAGGGGATTCCGGCTCCTGACACGCGTCGTCAACAACGTCGAGTTCAAAGACGGAGAGCAGGTGAATCAGTCAGCGGAGGTCGCTGCGTGACGCGCCGTACAAGATTTGGCGTCAACTCGGTTTGCAGTTGCGGCGTCCAGATTAGAGTGGCGTGCCCTCGGGTCGATTGCCCATAGATACACGTGACGTACGTAAGTACGTCTAACATAGTTAACTTCATGACCAAAACGTGGGCAGAGCGCGAAGCTGAGAAGACCTTCAACAATGAAGTCTCCCGCCGGCTCGGCTCCCAAGTCAGTAAGCTGGCGCGACGGAAGCGGAAGATGCTTAACGCCGCTACGAACGTGACCGACCTGCGTGTCCCACCGGGCAACCGATTGGAAGCTCTGAAGGGTGATCGCAAGGGCCAGCACAGCATCCGGGTAAATGACCAGTACCGGATCTGCTTCTGCTGGCGCAACGGCGATGCCTTCGACGTCGACGTCGACGTCGAGATCGTGGATGACCACTGAGGAACATCAACATGACCAGCGTGACGTTGCAGCCGATGCACCCAGGTCAAGTGCTCCGCGAGGAGTTCATGAAGCCGCTCGGCCTGTCGGCCTACCGCGTGGCCAAGGCGATCGACGTGCCGCCGAACCGCATCCAGGATATCGCACGCGAGGAACGCAATGTCACGCCGGGTACGGCGTTGCGCCTGGCGAAGCTGTTCGGCAACTCCGCCGAGTTCTGGATGAACCTGCAGAACCACTGCGGTTTCGAGCGGGAGATCGAGGCCAACGCGAAAGCGATCGACGCGATCGATCAGCTGGCTATACGGGCGTGACAGATGCTGCTGAGATCATGGCGAGCGTCGCAGGAGCGATAAATCGGTTTTGTTTTGGGTAGCAACAGGTTGGCTTCCTGCATGCTCGAGAGCCGATCATGAAACCAAGCATCCACCGGCCAAGGGGAGGTGTTCACCGAGTCAATGGCGAATCGCGAACTCATGAGATCGTGTACTGATCCTGGGTGGGGTGCCCTATTTGATCGCCATGCCCATGGCTCTCCTCCTGCTGGGAATGCCCCTCGCCCTTCGCGATGCGCCCCTCAACTCATCCGGTAGCGGTTCGGCTCGACGTCGTGGGTGCGCGACCAGTACTCCAGATTACTGAACGGCGAGTTGTTCACCACCCGCCCGTCGGAGTTCTTGTACCAGCTGTGCACGTTCGGATGTCCCCAGGCGAGATCCTTGCTGATCTCCTGCACCTCGTCGTTGTAGGCGTCGTTGATCTGCTCGGGGATCTCCAGCGCCTGGGCGTCACGACCGAGCATGAGCGCGAGACACTGCATGACGTAATGCACTTGGCACTCGATCGTGTAGAGGATGCTGCCGCCGTGGACGATGTTGGTGTTCGGTCCGTAGAGACAGAACAGGTTCGGATAGTCGGGGACCAGCATGCCCTTGTAGGCGCGCGGATAGTCCCCCCAGCGCTCGCCCAACGTCGTCCCGGAGCGACCCACTACTTCCATGGGCCACAGGAACAGGTTCGACCTGAAGCCGGTCGCGAAGATGATGGCGTCGACCTCGTGCACCATCCCGTCGCTGGTCTCGATGCCGTTCGGGCGCACCGCGACGATCTCTTCGGTGACGAGATCGACATCGTCGCGCGCGACGGTCGGATACCACTCGTTGTCGATGATCGGGCGCTTGGCCAGCACCGGGAACTGCGGAACGCATTTCTCGAGCAGATCCTGCCGTTCGCCGAGCTGCTCCCGGATGTACTCGGTGAGCGCGGCACGCATGCCGTCGCTGATCTCGTTCATGGCGCGGTCCGTGTGCTCCCAGGCGGGATCGAGGGGCACGGCCGGCCAGTTCCGGTCCATGAAACCGAAGATCATCCGCGCGCGGTGGAACTCGGCGTAGAAGGGGATGTGGTTCAGAGCCCAGACGAGCCCGGCCTCCACCGGCCGGTAGTAGTTTTCGTTCGGCAGCACCCAGTGCGGTGAACGCTGGAAGACGAACGTGTGCGCCGCCTTCGCAGCCGTCTTCGGCAGTAGTTGCACCGCGCTGCAGCCGGTCCCGACGACCGCCACGCGCCTGCCCTCGAGATCGACGTCGTGACGCCAGCGCGCGGAGTGGAAGCTCGTGCCTTCGAAGGACTCGAGCCCCTCGAACTCCGGGATGTTCGGCCGGTTGAGCTGACCGACGGCGCTGATGACCACGTTCGCCTCGAGCGTCTCCACCCCGCCGTCGGCGCGACGCACATCCACCGACCAGAGCCTGGTGTCGGCGTCGTAGCGCATGGCCCGGACCTCGGACTCGAGCTCGATGGCATCGCGGATGCCGAACTTGTCCACGCAGGCGTCGAAATAGGCGTACAGCTCGTCGCGCTTGGAGAAGTAGCCCGACCAGTTCGGATTGCGATCGAAGGAGTAGGAGTAGAAGTGATTCGGCGTGTCGACGCCGCAGTCCGGATAGCTGTTCTCGTACCAGGTGCCGCCGACGGAGTCGTTCTTCTCGACGATGCGATAGGAGACTCCGGCCTTCGCCAGCTTGATGCCCGCGCAGATCCCGGCAGGACCGGCCCCGACCACGAGCACGCGGAAGTCGTCCTCGTCCCGGCGCGCCACGGCCTGCTGCAGCGCCGCGAACCAGTCCTCGTCACGATCGACGAAGTGGGTCTCCTCCAGGAGCATGGCGCAGAACTCGTCCTCCACCGGCTCCGCCGTGGAGAACGCCATCATCCGTCGCATGCCCGCAAGCGTCGGCGCCGGCGGCAGCTCGCCGCCCTCGTCGCGCACCTGTCGCAGCAGGTCGAAGGCCCCGGCGCGGATTTCCGCCGCGATCTCCTCGTCGTAGCCGCCGCTGTCGTCCGGGAACAGACTGCCCTCGGGTGCCACGATCGGAGCCGGCCGATAGCGTTCGCCCATCCAGCGCGCGTCGCCCGACAGTTGCGTCAGGACGAGCAGGAGCGTCGGCAGATTCACGTCGTCGAGTGCACGACGAAGATCGTCGTCGGTACCCGGAATGCGGATTGCGGTCATGTCTCTCCCCTCTCCTGTCGCGGCTCTGCGACGCCCCCGGTGACGCACCGCGGACCGTCATCGAGCCCGAAGTCTAGCGGCGCGGGTCACCATGCGTCTCGATCCGTCCGGCGGTCCGACCACGGGCCCGCGCCGTTCATTCCCCGGCCCGCGGATCCGGATGGATGTCGTCCACCCAGTGCACCGTCTCCGGCGTCTCGGCGACGGGGATGTCGAGATTGACGACCACCGGATCCTGGCCGCTGCGGCACAACACGCAGGACAGGGGCTCGTCCTCGGAGGCGTTGATCTCCTGGTGCGGCACGAAGGGCGGTACGTGGATGAAGTCGCCCGGGCCGGCCTCGGCGACGAACTCCAGCCGCTCGCCCCAGCGCATGCGCGCCCGGCCGCTGATCACGTAGATGATGCTCTCCACCGGCCCGTGGTGGTGCGCGCCGGTCTTCGCGTCGGGATGGATCACCACCGTCCCAGCCCAGAGCTTCTCGGCGCCACAGCGGGCGTGGGTGATGGCCGCGGCGCGGTTCATGCCCGGCGTCTGCGGCGTGTTCGTGTCGAGTTCGTCGTGACGGACGACCCGGACCCCGTCGAACTTCCATCGATCCTGCGACTCGCTCATGCCCTGCACACCACGGCCGTCGACCGACGGCCATAGGCGAGGCGGATGCGCGACGCACGACCCCGGCCGGCGACGGCGCGACTGGCCACCGCGGACCGCGTCCCGGAACATGGGTGTCCACGCCAGCCCTCACGTCCGCCTGGATGATCGTCCCGCATGAACTGGATCCTCGGTCTGCTCGTCGTCTTCGCCCTGCTCTGGGCCGTCACGCGCTTCCATCGCTCCGGCGAGGACCTGTCGCGCTTCGACGCCGCCGTCGACACGGGCCCGCCGCACACAGGACCGAGCCCCGAGCATCATCAGGCGGCGGATAGGAAAAATACCGGGTCCTTGTCGTGCCTGTCTGAAGCATGCCCAGCGGTTCAGCAACGGTCAACGACCTGTCCCTCGGATCCATAGTGATCGGCATGGGGGAAATCTCACGCACCATCGGGTCGGGTTGCATCCCGGCCTTGGAACCAAGGCGGCTCATCTGGCGATGAAGTCTTCAGGGCTGAACAGGACGTGTGTGGTGCCGTCCCGAAACGGGTGCTCGAGCCAGTAGACGACCTGACCGGAGCTGTTGATGGAAGGCCGGTCGAGGCGATCAACCTCATGGGGCTGGCATGCGACGGCGGCATTGAGCGAAAAGCCATTCTGATCGGCCGTGAGCGGTTTAGGGATACGGAACTGCGGTCTGCCGTGCTCCGAGGAGTAGACGTCATCGAGCAGCAGCATGTGCAAATGAACATTCAAGTTCAGGGCGCTGCCGAAACGCTGGATCAGGGTGACGATGCACGGTCCGTGCGCCATCGGTGGTTTTCAGGCGCGCGCCCTCGCGTGCGAGGCGCCGGCTGAGCGCGAGGCCGATACCGGTCGCGCCGCCCGTGACGAGCACGGTCCTGCCCTCGAATTCCACGTCCGGCGCCCCTCCGTGATGCCGTTCAGTGTCGCCGCGCGGGACGCACCATCGGTGTCACGACCGGTCCCGCGCCCTTGCGGATCTCGCCCGTACGTTCGAACCCGAAGCGCTCGTAGAGGCTGATGTTGCGCGGATTGCTCGATTCCAGATAGGCGCAGGCGCCGTCGGCGTCGATGCGTGCGAGGGCATGCTTCATGAGGGCGGCGCCGATGCCGCGGCCCTGCGCGATCGGATCGACGCCGATGAGCGGCAGGTACCAGTGCGGCTCCTCCGGATGGGAAGCGGCCATGGCCTCCATGGTCGCCGCCATGTCGGGCAGGCGCTCCGCTGCCATGCGCGTCGCCATGTGCTCGCCCAGTTCCGCGGCGTCTGCGTGCACGCCCGGGGGCAGCCAGAGCGCCGCACCGGCGAAGCCCTCGGCGACGTATGCGCTGCCGTGTTCGAAGGCGGGCCCGGCCATGCCCGTCACGAAGATCGACGCCATGGACAGATAGAGCTCCGGCTCCGGCATGGCGAAGCGGGCGACCGGGTCAGTGGTGAAGGCGGTGGCGATGGTCGCGAAGACCGCCTCGCATTCGTCTGCGCCGGCGCTGCGGATGCTCGGAGGGGCGGTCTCGTTCATGGGTCGGTGTCCTTTTTCGTGCAGCGCCTCGAGATCATGACCGGGGAACGGCGCGCCACGCGGCCTGGATGCGATAATCGCCCCTTCCGGAGCTTTTCCACGAAAGTCCTGAGGCGGATAGGAAAAACAACCGCTTCTTTTCCTGCCGACCACAAGCGTGCCCAGTGGTTCAGCAACGGTCAACGATGTGTCCGGCCGATGCATGGTGATCGGCATGGGGAAAATCTCACGCAGCATCGGGTCAGCTTCCTACAAGCCCGCGGGCTGATGAGATGGCTTACTGATCCGGGGTGGGGCGCCATACCGGCGGGGCGCGTTGATGGATGTGGTCGAGGATCTTGCGGATGACGGCAGGATCGGTCACGTCCGCTGGCAGCCCCCGCAATCGCCCCCAGCCGGTCGTCAGACCTTCCGCAGAGTCCGCGTCTCGGACGCGGGCAGAGATCACCCAGCTGTTCCTGCGCACCAAGGATCGAGTCCAGATCAAGATCAAAGTCTCAACGGCTCTGCGAGG
>PXDC01000465.1 GCA_003565135.1 Verrucomicrobiota bacterium | reverse complement strand
TTGGGTCGAAGGCGTATGTGGCGGCGTTGATGCGGGAGCGCGTGGATTTTGTGGGGGCCAAACGCAAGAGCGGACCGAGCCGGATGCGGGGGGCGGCCCTGAAGGAGTTGTACAGTCTGCGGGGGTTGCGGCGGAAGCCCGTAGAGCCTTTTCCCGTGTAACAACGGCGATACCCGCCTTCATACAAACCTGCAAACAGGGTCCCGGGAAACCGCTACGTCCTTACCTTCGCCACGACAGGCGGAACGGGGCAGCCAAGGGCGGCGGCGAAAGCGCGGATGAGTTCGGCTTCGCCCGGGGAAACTCTGCCGTCAGAAGCAACACAGTGGACCGCGGCGTTCATGAAACGCCGGAGCGTGCCCGGGCTGAGGCAATGAAGGGTATCCATGGCCCGGCGGAGTTCCCCGGGAGGCACGGGGGCGGGAAGTGGATTGTTACGCAGGTTGACCGGAAGCGCCGAGAGGGCCGCCCGCCAGGCGAGGTCGGTGTCCTTTTCCCCGGCTCGCGCCAGGGCGCCCAGAAGGACCGACACCTCGTCCCATTGACTGCCGATCGAATAAATCTGCCGCGTCGGCCCGGAGGTTCGGCCGAAGTGACGGTCGAGGAAATGGATAACGGTCTGCCCGATGCAGAGCGCGTAAAGACCGGCCCCGGACGGCGTACTTGAACCACCCCCTTCGACCCCATCCGAGATCCGTCGATCCACCTTCGCGCGAAGAGCAGTGTACGCCCCCGGACTCAGGTGATGCAGCGCGGGAAGAGCGAGCTCGACCAGGGCCAGTCGCGATTCCCGGTCGAGCGTCCGGCACGATTCCGGCACACCTACCGCGTCGTTTCGCCCGTCCGATTCTGGAGCAAGACCGGAAGGTCCCGGCCCGCCATCCGACTGCATCAATTCAAGTACGACCGCCGCGGCTCCCTCGGGCTGCCGAACCGACTGGCGAAGGGATGCGGGGATTCGCTCGAGAATGGTGCGGGAACGCTCCAGCCGGGAGGCTTCGAGCTGCCCGATGGCGGCCACAATCGCCTGGACCTGCACCCGCTCGAGCAGGGGCAGCAGCTCCCGGCTCGGGGCGGGAATGTCGATTTCGGGGACCCGGATCACCTGCGAGCGCCGACGGGCACGTTCGTCCAGTATTACCGGAAACCCGCCGTCGAACGACGGATCCAGAGACCGGATGCGCGACACGATGGGCGGGTGTGTGGAAAAGATTCGTTCCAGAGTACCGCTGATGCCGTCGACGAAAAAGACGTGGCCGGCCTCCTCAGCCAGGGGATGATCAATCCGTCCGCCGCGCGACCACCCGCCCACTTTTTTGAGCGCTCCGGCCAACCCGTGCGGGTACCGTGTAAACTGGAGCGCGGCGGCGTCTGCGAGGTGCTCCCGCTGCCGGGAGAGCGCGCATTGCACTATGCGGGCCAGGACGTACCCGGGGTAGCCGATGGCAATTAGGGCCATGCCCATCACAAACACGAAAACGCCGCCGTAAAACCCGCTGTACCCGTGACCCAGCGAGCCGGCCGGATCCCTCTCGTCTCCCCAGGTCGACCGCACGGCATCCAGTCCCAATTCGTGAACGGAAAAAATTCCGTGCAGCATACAGATCATCCAGAGGTTGAGGCGCATATCACCGTTGAGGAGGTGACTGAACTCGTGGGCGACGGCTCCCTGGATCTCGTCGCGGTCGAGGTGTTCGAGCGCTCCGCGCGTGACCCCGAGAATGGCGTCGTCCAGGCCGAACCCTGCCACCAGCGAATTGATTCCGAGCTCGCGCTCGAACACGTAGATATCGGGCTTGGGAATCCCGGCGGCGACGGCCATTTCCTCGACCACGTTGTGCAATTGCCGCTCCCTCAGGTCCCCGCCGGTCTCGGCCAAACGCTCGCCGCGCAGCATTTCGGCGACTGCGGGCCCGCCCCCTCTCAATTGGAAAAACCGCGAGCCCACTGTGATCCCGATAAACCCGGCAAAGCCAAGACAGAACCAACCAAACACGCCCCAGTTCCAGAAAACGCGTTCGTCCAATGAAAAGGCAAACTCGCACACATAGACAACGACGTTAACGAGCAGAAACAGGGCCAGCGCAACGACGACAAAGATCGCGCCGTACAAAACCAGGAAAAGGGCTGTTCGCCGCCGCGCCTGAGCCTGACGCTCGAAGAAATCCATCGCGGTCCAAGCCTACCATTCCGGAGTTCCGGAAGGGAGAGTTTTTTTGGGGGCCGTTGATGGTTCCGCGTTCAACGTTCAGGGTTTTTGAATTCTTCGTTCCTATCGCGGTCCTCCCGATACTCCTGCCCCGGCGCCTCCCGTTCCGCCCCACGCTTGACGCGGGCGGCAAGGCGGTCAAGGATTGAAAGGGTTATGCCAGTTTCGCTATCGGGAGTTTCCGGGCGGCGGATGAATCGTCGCGAGTTTCTGGGAGCGGGGGCGACGGTCCTCGCGGGGTGGCTCGTGTTTCGCCCCTCCCTTGCGGCCGATCCGGAAGAGGTGGACCCGAATTATTTCGTGCTCCTGGCCGACACCCATGTTGACGGGAATCCCGAGAGGATCTCGTGGGGGATCAACATGGCGGACAACCTCGCGGAAACCGTAAAGCGTATCCTCGCGGCACGACCCCGGCCGGCGGCGGTGATTATCAACGGCGACGCCGCGTTTTCGGCGGGTTACAAGGAAGACTACCAAGTGGTCAAACGCCTGCTCGCCCCGCTTTCGGAGGCGGGGGTCCCGGTTTACATCACCATGGGCAACCACGACGACCGGGGTCCGTTCTGGGAAGTCATGAAGGACATGAAGGCCGACGAGCCGCCGCTCGAGGACCGGCACCTGGCGGTCGTCGAAACGCCCCACGCCAATTTCTTCCTGCTCGACAGTCTGAAGAACGTGAACGAGACCCCCGGCCGCCTGGGTGCGGACCAGCGCCGCTGGCTGGGGGAGGCCCTGCAGCGGTACAACGACAAACCGGCAATCCTCTTCGGGCACCACCACTACCACCTCTGGGACGGCACTCCCGGGCAGGGCGGCCTTCAGGACACAAAGGAGTTGTGGGAGATGATCGTGCCGCAGCTACACGTCAAAGCCTACATTCACGGGCACATACACATTTGGCGCCTGGCGAAAACCGACGAAATCCACCGCGTCAGCCAGCCGTGCACCAGCTACACCTTCGACCGCGAGGACCGCACGCAGGCGTTCCTGCACGCGCGATTCCATCCGGACAGGCTGGAACTGGAAGTGGAGTGTCTCCTCGACCCCGACTTCTCCTGGCACGGGGAGAAGCACACGCTTCACTACCGGACCGGCTGAGGGCATGAAACTCCCCGCTTACCCCCTTCCCCTGCTCCTCTCCCTGATCGGTTTCCCGGCGTCGTTTGGTCACCTCACCGGCGCGCTTCCGGAAACACATCATTTCCCCACGCAGGCCGAGTACCGGCCCCATCCAGAATCCCCGGCGCCCGCCGGCCCAACCCGCAAAGCCATGACCCCTGCCGCCCCCGGATCCTCCGAAGACTCTCCGGACACGGACGACCCCAACCGCGCCTACCTGAAGGCGCCCGAACACATCCTGACTCCCGCGGACGACGCCTACCCGGCGGTGGAAACGCGCCGATTCCAGGGAATTTCCAGCCTCGCCGTCACCCCGGGCGGACGGCTCTGGGCAACGTGGTATGCGGGCCCTACGCCGGATGAAGACGAAAACAATTACGTCGTCCTCGCGACCAGCGGGGACGACGGGAAAACGTGGCACGAGGTCAAGGTTGTGGATCCCGATGGTCCGGGACCGGTCCGGGCGTTCGATCCCAACATCTGGCTCGACCCGCAGGGCCGGCTGTGGTGGTTCTGGGCCCAGCACATCCGTCCGATTACCGAGTCCCGCAACCGTGCCGGAGTCTGGGCGATGGTCGCCGCGGATCCTGAGAACGACACCCCGGAATGGTCCGCTCCGCGCCGCCTCACCGACGGGGTCATGATGAACAAGCCGACCGTGCTCCCGTCCGGCCGCTGGCTCCTCCCGGCCTCGACCTGGCGCGACACCGACTTCAGTGCCCGGGCGGTGGCCTCCGACGACGGGGGAAAGACCTTCGAGGTTGCCGGGGCCGCCAACGTCCTTCCGGTCGAACACCGCCGCTTCGATGAGCACATGTTTGTCGATCGACGCGACGGTTCGATCCGGATGCTGGTGCGTACGACGTACGGGATCGGGGAAAGTGTCTCGACGGACGAGGGAGCCACCTGGACTGACCTGAAACCGTCGGCCATCCAACACCCCTCGGCCCGGTTTTTCATCCGCCGCCTGGATACGGGAAACCTGCTCCTGGTCAAGCACGGCCCGATCGACGAAACAACCGGTCGGAGTCACCTTAAAGCCTTCGTTTCGAAAGACGACGGCGACACCTGGGAAGGCGGTTTCCTGATCGACGAAAGGAGCGGCATCTCCTACCCCGACGGCCAGCAGACCGCCGACGGCACGATTTACCTGACGTACGACTACCAGCGGCGCGACGCCATGACCCTTTACCTGGCCACGTTTACCGAGGCGGATGCGCGGGCCGGCGAAGCGGTAACGGAAAAAGTTCGTCTCCGGGTCCCGATCAGCAAGGGATCGTCTCCGTCCGAGGAAGTACGGTAAGAACCTTTTGATTGCGGTGCCGCGCGCCCGTCTCAAGACTCCGCACCATGAGGTACCGACTTCCCCGCCATCACCTGGCGACCCTTGCAGCAGCCCTCCTCCTTGCCGTCTTCGGATGCGGGAGTCCGGGGCCCGAAACCGGGGACGGTTCCCCGGTCCGGATCGTGGAGGCCTTTCCCGAGCTGGAGTTTCACCGCCCGCTCTGGATCGCTCCGGCCCCGGACGGGAGCGACCGGCTCTTTGTCCTGGAACAGGCCGGGCGGGTGTTGTGGTTCGAAAACCGGCGGGACGTCACCCCGGACGAGGTGGAAGTGGCCCTCGACATCCGGGACAAGGTACGGAGCCCGGAAGCCGAACTGCGGGCGAACCGCGGTCACAACGAAGAAGGGCTCCTCGGCATGGCTTTTCATCCGGACTTCGAAAGAAACGGGCACGTGTTCCTTCACTACTCCGAAACGAGCCCGCCCGGTGCCGCCGAACGGCAGCGCGGGGTGGTGTCGCGGTTCGTGATGGACCCGGACCGTCTGGTCATCGACCGGGATTCCGAGGAAGTGATGCTCACCGTGGACCAATTCCGCGGCAACCACAACGGCGGCATGATCGCGTTCGGTCCGGACGGGTACCTTTACCTGTCTTTCGGCGACGGCGGCGGGCGCGGGGATCCGCGAAAGTACGCGCAGAACCTCGGGACCCTGCTCGGGACGATCCTGCGAATCGACGTCGACCGGCCGGACGGCGACCGCCCGTATTCCATTCCCCATGACAATCCCTTCGTCGACCGCGACGGTGCCCGGCCCGAAATTTTCGCCTACGGCCTGCGCAACGTCTGGCGTTTTTCCTTCGACCCGGATCACGGCGACATCTGGGCGGGCGATGTCTGCCAGAACAGTTGGGAAAAGATCCACCTGATCCGGAGCGGCCACAACTACGGCTGGCCCTACCTCGAAGGCACGCACCCCTACGACGGCATTCCGGACGTGGTTCATCAACTGGCGGAACAATATCCCGTGGCGCTCTGCTCCGGCGCGTTGCGCAGCGCACGTCCCAGAATGCTCTGCAACTCCCTGGGCAACGATTCGAGCTTGGGCCATTTAAAGGGGTGATCTCGCGGATCGTCGTCGGTGAGCAGATGA
>PXDC01000339.1 GCA_003565135.1 Verrucomicrobiota bacterium | reverse complement strand
CGATCCAGGCGCCATACCATCGGTCGGCGTGAATTTTCCCCACGCTTTCAGGGCGATCGGACAGGGTGACCAGATTCAGCTCCTCCGCGTCAACCTCGGCCACAACCCCGAAACCGGCAATGATTCCGGAGATATCCGCCTCGGGTTCCGCCCGGTTGGAAAGGCCGGCAAAAGCCTTCACAGGCGCTCCTTCCCGGCCTTCGGAAGTGACACGGAAATGAAAAAACAAGACCCCTTCCCGGCCGCTTCCGATCGGGTTGGCTAGACCACTGAGCAACACCGCTCGCCCCCTGCCACCGGCCTGATTTCTAACCATCAGAACCTGGTGATCATCCACAACCTGGATACGGGCGTCCCACATCCGGTTGCCCTCCGGATAGGCCTGCCACAATCCCCCCGCAGGCCCATTGGCGTAACGCCCCATAAAACGCCCCACAATGGTGACCGGGTAATGCTCGAAGTCATCGACCAGGGACAAAGCCCATCGCTCACCATCGCGTCCTTCGGAACCACTGGCGCGGGTTTCGACTCCTACACCCGGAACCAGAAAAGCCCCCCATCCGAGGAACGCCAGAAAGAACACCGCCGTACCCTTCATCATTATCCTTTCCAGGCCGCTGCCCCGAACGAGCCCCCGGACTCAATCCGTGACCGGACGATTTGTCGCGGAAGACCCGCCGCCGCCGGGAAGAACCCGGCGGCGGCGGGCAGCAGAACACGTCGCGCCGGCAACCTAGTCAATCAGGCGGAATTCGAGACGGAAGAAACGACGGCCCTCCAATCCGGGCTCGACCGGAAGCGTTCCATCCATCAGCAGGCGGCCGTCGTCAAGAGAAGACGACTCCCATACCACCTCCGAAGCTTCGGTCCATTCCACCAGGTCGTCGGACACAACCACGTAGAATTCAGCATCGTCTACCCCCGTGCGAGCCGGAAGCTGGAAACGCATCACACCGTCATCGAGAAAGGCATGGATCAGCGGTTCCTGGGGATCGGATGACGAAATGCCGGTGACATACGATACGAGATTGGGAATGCCGCGTCCGAACCGATCGAGGGCGGGATCGCGCTCCCCGGCGGGAATCCCCTCCTCATCGGCCCAGGCATCGTAGCCGTCACCAACCTCGATCTCCGCGCTGGTGTTTGCCACAAAGGCGCCGACGTTTTCGTTCGTCACCACCCACACGGTACCGTTCTCGGCATCGATCCCGTACTGACCTACCGTTTGATAGTCCCCGGACCACGGTTCGTCCAGACCCACCCGGTCGGTACCGAGCGGTGTGAACTCCGAACCCCCATCCTCGCGGAAATAGACATTCAGATCCTCCATCGCTTCGGCGGACAGCCCGAGGGCGTGTTCGATCGAGAGCACGAACGGGGCGAAACCGGGATCGGGTTCGCCTCCGCCGTCCTGGAGGGCGGTCAGCGAGTTGCGCGAAAGCCACGCGATTTCATTCGCGTCGAGCGCATGATCCCAGATGGCCGGCTGGGCGACGGATCCGACGAGCTGGCTCGACGCGACGCCACCTTTGTTGCGCCGGCCCACCCCGATGCTGCTGTCCTGCGGATCGACGATCGTGGTGAAATCAATCGAACGACTGACCACCAGGTCGGCTCCGGTGACTTCCAGTCCGTCAACGTAAAGGCGCAGATCCCCGGCATTCCAGGTAAAGGCGAGATGACGCCATTCGCCGTTGTTGACGTCGTAACTGGTGTGATAGATTCCGGTACTCGCTCCATCAAACGTACCGTCGGTGGAAATGTTCACCCGGAACTCGCCGTTGTTAATGATCATGGCCCAGGCCCGGTTGTTGCCATCGGTATTGTAATTGCTGAGCACATACCGGTTCGATTCGTCCTGGCTGGTCTTGACCCATGCGGACGCGGAAAAGGTCTCCGTGAACCGCAGGTTGTCGGGCAAGCCGAAATCGACATAGTCCCCTTCGTCCAGAACAAGCGACTCGCCACCCGTCAACGCTTCCGGCACGTCGCTGGAAAACGACGGCGAGCCCGACGCGGTGCCATCGTTCTGGTCGAACGCATCGGCAAAATCTCCCTCGAAGAGCCAGCCGGAAACCGGCAACGACGGGGCCACCGGATCGAGAAAATCAAACGGGGAGAGGATCGACAGATTCAGGATATCCGAAGCCTCGCCTCCGCCCGCCGACCAATCCGCCGCGATCACGGTCGCCGCATCTTTGGCCGTTCCCTCAAGAAACTCGGCCGTCGTACCAACGCCCACGGAACTGCGCGCCCGAACCCCGGCGTACCGGCCTCCCGAGGCCAGTTCGAGATCGCCGCCTTCCAGCACGATCCGGTTGGGTTCGCCGGCACTGCCGAGGACGGCGAAACCGACGCGATTCTGCCCCGGCCAGGCCAAAGTCTCCAGGATCATGTCGGCTTCGATGGTGAAATCCTGACCCACATGATAGTTGGCCACCGCCGCCCGGGCGGAACCCGGAACGAGGGCGTCGGCCGTCGCCACGTAGCGGAGGCTGTCGGACTGAATCTGGAAATCCCCCGCGCGCTGGAACAGCAGGTTGTCGCCGTTTTCCTGTCCCGATCCGGTGCCGAAATCCAGGGTGAACGGGGCATCGAAGGACGGGTCGGTATCGGGAAAACCATCCGCCGGATCGGGCACGGCGCCAAGAGACAGGGAAAGATCGAGGAAGTCGAACTCCCGCTCGTATTCACTTTCCAAAGCGCCACCGATTCCGAACAGGTTGCCCGTCACCGGATCTTCCACCACTGCGGAAACGGTACCGCTGGTTCCATCCGCGTCCGTCAGGGTAAAGTTCAGGGTCAACGCGCCCTCGCTGTCGTAGGTACCCGATGCTTCCAGGTTGTAGGTATCCCCGAGGCCGTCCTGCCCTTCGCTGCCGGCATCCGGGAAAAGCCCATCCCATTCCACGGAGGCCAGTTCTTCACCGTCGAATCCCCGGTGAATGCGCAGCGAAGACGTGGTGGCGTCACCCTCCGAGGGGTACCAGACCAGGCCGTAAAAATCATCCAGTCCGGAAACCCCGAGATCGGGTTCGGCGTCGAGCCGAAGAACGCCACCCTGCACGGAAACGGGTCCCAGCCCCAGTGCCTCCGGGGTCACCGCCACGGCTCGGCCCTCGGCAATCACGGTTCCCCCGGTGTAGGTGCTCCCGAATTCGGGGTCCAGGTGAAGAGACCCCTCACCGGTTTTGATCAATTGGTGACGGCCGTCTTCCTCCGAAATCGATCTCAGAAAGTTGAGGCCCACGCCGTCGTCCACCCGGATGGCGGCATCGGCGTTGAGGAGGACACTGATGCCGCGGTCGCCGCTGTCGGTAACGGTTCCGGAACCGGTTGCCCGGAGGGCCCCGCCGCCATCGGCGCCATGGCCGCCGAGGCTCAGTATCCCGCCGGCCAGCTGGAATCCACTGCTGACCTCCAGCGTACCGCCGGGAACCACCCGGAAGTTATTGCCTCCAAGCCCGGTCGCACGCTGGTGGGTCATACGGAACACCCCTTCCTCCACCGTGAAGAAGTTGTTGGTGTTGTTCCAGGAGTTACTACCCCCATTGTCTTTGGTCATAACCAGGGTTCCTCCCCCGCGTTTGATGTAACGACGGTTGGTGCCGGTTTCCCCGCTGGCAAAATCGCCCCCGAGCAAGGGGTCGCCGTCGAGGTCGGTTCCGTTGTGACGGATACGCACGTCCAGGGTAAGCGACGTTTCGTCCGCTATGTCAAAAACGCGTTCGAACACACCGACCAGGCGGAGGCCGCCACTGGTTCCGCCCGGCTGGGATCCGGTAATGGTGTGCTCGCCCTGGAGCACGACGACCTCACCCCGGAAATTAACGCCGAGCAGGTTGTCTTCCGTGATCCCATCGATCACGACCGGGTCCGGCGTATCAAACAGCAGCCCCGCCACCGTGATCCCGCTCCCGCCGGGAATGGTTGCGGTCGCCTCCTGGTTGAATACGGCCCGGTCGTAGAAACCGGGCACCCGCTCGGGCTCCCAGTTTCCCGGGTTGCCGAAGTCGTTGTCGACCGCGCCGGTCCAGACCACGTCTTCGATCTCGGGCTCTTCATCCTGGGCCCAGGCGGGCGCCACCCACGCCAGCAGGACGACGGCAAGGAGACTGCAAATCAGGTTCCGGCGCAAGGCCGGGGTGCCGGGCGCGATCGCGCGGCAGGTGTTTGTGCGGAGGGAGGGGTTCATGTTCATAGCCTTGATTGGGAGGTTTCGGTTTTCGTTTTTCGTATAAAATGTCATCAAATTCGGATAACGGCGGCGTAACGCACCGTCGCGTTCAGTTGGGTGTATCAAATGTCACGACCGTGCTGGATTCGTGGACATAGGCACTCTGGAATCCGAGATTGCCGAGACGCACCGGATCGGCCGCCTCGGTGTGCCCATCGAGAAAGAAAAGGTTGGCCCGGTTGTTGTGCACAAGCCGGATGCCGTCGCCGCCGCTTACACCCCGTCCCGTAATCCGAAAGGTCTGGGCGTAATCACTGATCCGCTGACTGTCGGCCAGCAGGGGAAACAGGGAGGGATCGCGGACGTTGTTGGTATTCAATTGAAAGCCGCTGATCGAGGGCTGGCCGAAACCCCCACTGATGGTCGTATTGCCGCCGATCCCCGGTTCCGGGAAGTTCGGTATCATAATCAGGCCGTAGGTCTTCCAGTGCCAGGCCCCGCTGTCGAAACCGTCGGGACCGAATCGGTTCTCCGCCGAAGGACAATAGAGAATCTGGCGTTCCTCCACACTGCTGAGATAACCCTGGCTCGACAGCAACTGGGTCCACATGATCCCCGCGCCCGACCCCGAGCGCTGCGTCACCAGGCGCCCTTCATTTTCCTCGATCATGGAAAAGAGGGTAAACCCGGTTTGGCGGATGTTGTTGAGGCACTGGGTCGCTCGCGCCGACTCGCGGACCGCACTCACCACCGGTATGAGGATGGCGGCGAGAATACCGATAATAGCGATGACGGTCAGGAGCTCGATAAGGGTGAATGCCTCGCTTTTCACGGAACGGCTTCCATTCCGGTCCAGAATTCGGATTATCATAGGGGAATCAGCTTTGAAATGGTTGAGGTGGCAGGGTTTGGCATCGCCAAACAACAACACAGCCGATTTTCCATGCACCGTGCGGGTGGGGCAACCGCCCCATGTCGTTACACGTAACGGAACAAGGCCCCATCCAGATCCCGGCGGTCTCCCCGGCCGAACAAAAACGGCGTTGCTTCCCGGTTGCCTTCCCCCCCGCATCCGCCTTACCATCGCCCACGAACAGCTCATGCCCAGAATTCAGCGAATCAGCATGCAGGATGTGGCCGAGCGGGCCGGGGTTTCGCGCATGACGGTCTCCCGGGTGCTCCGCAATCACCCGGAAATCTCCGCCCGCACCCGGGAACGGGTCTCCCGCATTGCCGGGGAAATGGGCTACAAGGCAAACCCCATGGTCTCCGCCTTGATGGCGAACCTGCGCGCCTCGAAAAACCGCACCGGCACGGAACAACTCGCCTACCTCACGACCCATCCGGATTCCGCCGCGTGGCGGCGAATCCCCATCCTGAAGCGATTTTTCAACGGGGCCGAGGAACGCGCGCAGGAGCTGGGCTTTTCCCTGCAGGAGTTCCGCCTGGGCGAACCGTCGATGACGGCGGACCGCCTCAGCCGGATCCTTTGGGCGCGCAACATTCAGGGCATTCTCGTGGCCCCGGCCCCCCACCCCAACTACAAACTGACCCTGGACTGGGAGCGATTCGCCTCCGTGGCTATCG
>PXDC01000330.1 GCA_003565135.1 Verrucomicrobiota bacterium | reverse complement strand
TTCAGGCGCGGCTTGCGCTTGCCCTCCACGACCGCACGGGCGATGGTGATCTCGGAAATGTCGTCGCGCTGGGGCAGTTCGTACATGCTCTCGAGCATGAGCTTTTCCATGATGGAGCGGAGTGCACGGGCGCCGGTCTTGAGTTCACGCGCCTTCAGGGCGATCGCCTGAACGGCATCCCGGGTTATGTGCAGCGAAACGCCGTCCATGGCGAAGAGCTTGCTGTACTGCTTGACGAGTGAATTCTTGGTCTGCAGGAGAATCTTTTCCAGGTCCGCCAGCGAAAGTTCGTCCAGGACGGAAATAACCGGGAGGCGGCCGATGAATTCCGGGATCATTCCGAAGCGCACGAGGTCCTCCGGGGCGATCCGTTTCATGATCTGCTCGCCGTGGGGGTCCTCGTCTTTCTCCGGCGTCGCTCCGTAGCCCAGGATGTTGGTTCCCGCGCGGCGTTTGATGATATCGTCGAGTCCGACGAATGCGCCGCCGCAGATGAACAGGATGTTCGAGGTGTCGATCTGGATGTATTCCTGGTTCGGATGCTTGCGCCCGCCCTGGGGCGGTACGTTGCAGACCGTGCCCTCCAGGATTTTCAGCAGCGCCTGTTGCACGCCTTCACCGGAAACGTCCCGGGTGATGGATACATTATCCGTCTTGCGACCGATCTTGTCGATTTCGTCGACATAGATAATGCCGGCCTCGGCTTTCTTGACATCGTAATTCGCCGACTGCAGGAGGCGCAAAACGATGTTTTCCACGTCCTCCCCGACGTAGCCCGACTCGGTCAGTGTGGTGGCGTCGGCGATGGCGAAGGGGACGTCCAGCGTGTTCGCCAGGGTGCGGGCCAGGAGTGTTTTGCCCGAACCGGTCGGACCGATGAGCAGGATGTTGCTTTTTTCCACCTCCACATCGGAAAACTCCGGCGACATGGACGGGGGTTTGCGGTTGCCCATCCGCGAGCCGAAAACCAGCCGCTTGTAGTGATTGTAAACGGCGACGGAAAGAACCTTTTTCGCCTGTTGCTGGCCGATGATAAAATCATCCAGGACCTCCTTGATCTGCAGGGGCTTGAGGAGCTTGAACGGGGCCCGGGTTTCCGTCTCGCTCTGCGGCTGCGTTTCCCGGTCGATGATGGTCTTGCAGACGTTGACGCAGGAGTCACAAATGTAGACGGCCGGACCCGCGATCAGTTTCTTTACTTCGTTCTGCGATTTTCCGCAGAACGAGCAAAGGGTGAGTTTGGATGATTTGGCCATAAAAAAACCGGTTTCAACCTGCGGTCTTTATCTCCTGGGCTTCTGTTTTCTGCTCCACCACGTTGTCGACGATGCCGTAGTCCCGCGCCTCTTCCGCGGTCATGAAGTAGTCGCGGTCAGAGTCCTTTTCAATCTGTTCCACCGTCTTCCCGGTGTGGCGGGCGAGGACCTGGTTGAGCGTTTGCTTCCAGCGCAGGACTTCCCGGGCCTGGATGGAGATGTCCGAGGTCTGGCCGGTGGCATACCCGGAAGGCTGGTGGATCATGACCCGGCTGTTCGGGAGAGCGAATCGCTTGCCCTTCGTGCCCGCGGCCAGGAGCAGCGTGCCCATGCTCGCGGCCTGCCCGATGCAGTAGGTGACCACGTCGCAGTGCAGGAAATTCATGGTGTCGTAAATGGCCATGCCGCCCGTGACCACGCCGCCGGGGGAATTGATGTAGACATTGATGTCTTTTTTCGCGTCCTCCATCTGCAGAAACAGGAGCTGCGCGATGACAAGGTTGGCGACGTTGTCGTCGATGGGCGTGCTGATAAAAACGATCCGGTCCTTGAGGAGCCGGCTGAATATATCCATGCTCCGTTCACCCCGGGCGGTGTTCTCGGTGATGACCGGTACGTAGTAACTGCTCACGGCTTCTGCTTCTTTCGATTTCATGATTTGCTTTCGGAAATGGTAGCCTGCTCAAGTAGGAAATCAAGCGTCTTGTCGAAAAGGATGTTTTGCTGCATGAAGCGGACGCGGTTTTCGTCTTTACGCATTTCCTTGACCAGTTTCTCCGGTTTGGTGCCGCTTTGCATGGCTTCCTGCATGAGGTAGCGCTGGACGTCCTCGTTTTCCATCTTGACGTTCTCTTTTTCGGCGATCTTCAGCAGGATCATGCGCAGCTTGACACGCTGTGTGCCCGCCTTGCGGGCTTCCTCGTAAAGCTTGTCCTTGTGTTTCTCGAGTTCATCTTCCGGTACTCCCTGGCGAACGTTACGTTCCACGATCTGCCGCAGAACGCTCTGGGTCTCCCCGTCGATGGCCGTTTCCGGGACCTCGAACTCGATGCGCGAGAGCAGGGTGTCGCTCACCTGCTGCCGCTGACGGCTGCGCCCTTCCGATTCCTTCCTCTGGGCGAGCTCCTTGCGGATCTGTTCGCGAAGCTCGTCGACCGATTCGACGTTTAGCCCCTTGAGGAATTCCTCGTCCATCTCGGGCATCGTCTTCTCGCGAACTTCGAACATTTCCACCGCGTAAACGGCGTCCTTGCCCGCGAGATCTTTTTCGGCGAAATCGTCCGGGAATTTGACCGCGATGTCTTTCTTGTCTCCCGCCTTCAAACCGGCGAGTTGTTCCGCGAATCCGGGTATGCCTCCCTCCGCGCTGCCCACTTCCTCCCAGGTGGAGGACTGGGTGCCGAATATGGGCCGGTCCGGCACGAGGTCGGCAATCGATTCCTCGCCGATTTTACCGGTGTAGGACAGCTTGACGTAATCGCCGGCCCGGGCCTCGCGCTCCACCACGTTGAATTCGGCCCGCTGGTTGCGAATCGTTTCGATTGTGCTGTCGATCTCCTTGTCGTCGACCGCGGTGTCCGGCTTGTCCACCGGGATGCCTTTGTATTCGGGGAGATTGAACTCGGGCTGGACGTCCACCACGAAGGTGAGCTCGTTTTCCTGCCCCCGGGCGATGGTGTCGCCCTTCAGTTCGATCAGGTTGAAGACCTGGACCTCCGTTTCCTTGAGTGCCTCCCGGTAGGCATTCGACACCACCTTCTTTTTGAGCTCCTCCTCGATCTGGTCGGCAAATCGCTTGGAAACGACGGCTTTCGGCGCCTTGCCCGGACGAAAACCGGGGATCCGGGCCTGTTTTGAGAATTCATCCAGGAGGGTTTCGTGCTCCTTTTCGATTTCGTCCGCGCTGAGATTGACCACGAGCGCTTTTCTGGTCGCGTTGATGTCGTCGGTTTTTATATTCACTGCTCTGTCGACTATGAGATTAAACGGACTATCTGAAGGCACCCGGGCGGCGGCGGTCAATGACATAATGTCGGAGCCCGAGGGGACCCACCTCGTCCTGGATGCCGCGATGTCCCGGGTCTACGCCGGTTTGTGGCGTCGGGGTGAATGGCGGGCACTCGAGGGGGCCGCCGCCCCGGCGGCGGAGACGCTTTTCGCCGGGGTGGGACGATGCCTGGAGTCCGCCGGAATGACTCTGGGGGATCTCTCCGGCTTTTTCTTCTGCGAGGGACCGGGTTCGGTGCTTGGGACGAGGATCGCGGCGACGGCGATTCGGACCTGGTCGGTTTACCATCCGGGCCGGCGCATTCCCTGCCGGGCCTTCCGGAGCCTGGAGGTTCTGGCAGCCGCCTTGCTGGAACGGGGCGAGACGCCGCCGTTCGGGGTGGTCTCCGACGCGCGCCGGGGACATTGGAACCTGCTGAGGGTGGAGGCCGGCGGGTCGTTTGCGCCCCTGCGCCGGGTGCCGGACGCCGCGGTCGAAGGGTCCGGGATACCTCTGTGGCTCTCCGATGGCGGCCCGCCGGCTCGACGGCTGGCGCGCAACCGGCAATCGATCCCTTACGATCTGGATTCGGCCGCTCCCTGGTTTTTGCGTTACCCGCTCCTGCGGCAGGTCGACGTGCCCGAACCTCTGGTCCTCCGTGCTCCGGAATACCGCAAATGGTCCGTGCGCTGACCGGACCGCGGAATACCGTGCCCGGGTGGTAAGGCCAAACTACCAGTTTCCCGCATTTGCATTGCCGCCTGGATTAGGTGATATTATAAGTCAGTTCGCGGCGGAGGCGTCGCCGCATGGTTCGGGGCGGCTGCCGTTCCCCCGGATGCCAAACGGAAAGGCTTTAACAAACTATGGTAAACCCAATCGATTCTTCCAGGCTGTCGCCGCGGGCTGTGTCCCGTCGCGGTTTTACCCTCATCGAACTCCTGACGGTGATCGCAATCATCGGTATTCTGGCCGCGATCCTGATTCCGGTCGTCAGCGCCGTGCGCGACCAGGCCCGGTCGGCCAATTGCCGGACCAACCTGCGTCAGATAGGCATCGCCTTGAGCATGTACGCCATGGACAACCAGGACCGGACGCCGGATTTTTCGTCGTCTTCAACCACCACTGTGTTTGTCGGTAACCGGGGGATGGGGTTGCTCATGCCCGAGCCGATGGGATGGGGACGGGATGAATACGTCGACACCACCGAGATCTTCTTCTGCCCCAGCCAGCCCAATGTCCAGCCGGACGAGTCGGGCAATCCTTTCTGGAACAATCAGCGGTGGGGCGGCCCGGCCATGGGCTATATCTGGATTTGGCGTACCCAGCAGCAGCCGTGGTTGAACACCTCGCGTATCGAGGAGCAGACCTTGAACAACGTCGTCCTCATGGATATGGGCTATCAGCTTTGGCTGGATACGTACAATTTCGTTCAACTGCCGCACGGGGATTCACTCAACGTTCTGCGCCTGGGCGGTCACGTCACCTCGGTGCCCCTCAGTGTGGTCAATGGCACCGAGTACGGGGGCGGGACAACCGCGATCGGCCGGCGGATGAACGAATACTACGCGCGGTGATCGCCCGCTTCGGAATGCGATGGGCCGGTTCCGGGGGTTCCCGCGCGGCCGGCATCCTCCGGATTGCGGGTTTGAGCGGGTTGTTGCTGGCTGCGTCCGCGGCGCTGGTCGCCGCCGAGCCGGATATCCTCTTTCAGGATCGCTTCAACGGCACTCCCGTCGGTGCCAGTCCCGGCGTGCCGCCCTGGACAAACGTCAACGCGGACAACCACCCGGATCACGAATCGACGGTGCGCCGGGATACGGAGAACCTGTTCGGACGGGGCTCGGAGAACCGGTACCTCGAGTTTCGCGATGCCAGCGATGGGAACGGCAGCCTCCAGGTGACGGCGATCGACGTCTTCGCCGAGGAGGTGTTGACTCTCAGTTTCCACGTTTACGAGCCCGACGACCCGGCCTACAACAACCAGTTGACCGTACAGTTGTTGGCCGGGAGCGGCACCCGTTCCAACGCCAACCGCGCCCAGGTCTTCCGTTTCAACAACGGTGTGATTCCACAACCGGACGGAGCGCCCGCGATCGACTACGGTCTGGAGATCCCGCGCCGGATCGACCTGGTGGTCAACAACAGCGCCGCCGCTGTCCCTTACGGCGACGGGGAATCCGTCGCCAGCGGACGGGCCCACGTCTGGGTGGACGGCGACTTGCGGGAGACGGACTATTCCTTCGCCCGCGAAGCCGGTACGGGGCCGGTTCGCAGTGTTGATTTCAGTGCATTCAGCAACCACAACCAGCGGATCTTCCTCGACGACATCACCGTATTCCGGGGGGCGGTTCCCGGGGCGGACCTGGCGCCGCCGCCGCCCGAGGTGACCTTTCCCCTGGCCCTGGAGCCTAACCGGGAGGTGGATGAGCTTTTCGGATACCGTCCGGACTACACGCAGAACGTACCTTCGTTCGACAGCCGGAACCGGCCCTACATCCGGAGCCGTACCGTGGACTTCAACCACACGTCGTTCGTGCATACCTGGCGCGACCAAGGCTGGGACGAGCGCGATTTTCTCGGTGCCATTCGGGCGGCGTATCCGGATTTCGCCTCTGTTTACCGCGGTGCCGGGTGGATCGGTTCGCGCGTGGTTTTTGACAGCGAAGACCGGGCCTACACGATTGTGAATATTCAGTTGACCGGTGGCGGCCACCGCAACCTCCTGCTGTATTCCGAGGATTACGGGGAGAGTTGGGAGGTGCATTGGCTGAGCAACGGAGGGGTGTTCGCCATGGAGCATATCGCCGGACACAACGAGCTCGATGGTCCCCCGTTCCTCCTCCTCTCCCGCCGCAGCGCCGGCGACCATCCCGGGGATTGGGCCTCTTACCATGAGTTCTACTTCATTCAGCCCCGCATCGAAGACGGTCAGTTGGTGGTTCCGGGTTATACGGAAAACCCTATCAACAACAACCTGATCTCGCTCGGGCAGCATTCCGGCGGGGCGTCGTTTTCGGCGACCCGGGACGGGAAAACCCATTTTGTCTGGGTCGAGGCGACCGAGGAGGAGGTGCCGGGAACGCCCACCTACGTCGCCACCTACGACCACGCCAGCCGTTCCCTGGGGGAACCCGAATTTCTCGCCTACGCCCCGCCCGCGAACAATTCGCACAACCGTCCGGGAATTGTCATGGACAGCGAGGGTTACCTGCACGTGGTGACCGGTTCCCACCACGGCGAAAATTTCTATTACACGCGTTCGCTCGCGCCCAATGATGCCTATTCCGGCTGGACCGATCCGGAGCCGGTGTGGGATACCGGGTGGACCGCGATCTCCGGGGAAGAGCGCGGCGGCCAGACCTACGTGGCGCTGGTGTGCGATCCGGACGACACGCTTCACCTCGCTTTTCGCCATTGGCGCGATGCCGACGAACTGTTCACGCCGTCCTCGGGATCCTACTACGCGGCGCTCGCCTACCAGCGCAAACCGAAGGGCGGCGAGTGGAGCGAGCCGCGTCCCCTTGTCCTGCCCGAGCGAGGACGTTACTCGGTGTACTATCACAAACTTGCCATCGATCGCCTGGGCCGGCTGTTTTTGTCGTTCAGCTACTTTGACTGGGAGCTGCACGAACAGGTGACCGACCCGAACGAACGTTACTGGCGGCGGATGGTGTTGGTTTCCGGCGACGGCGGAGACACCTGGAAACCGGCCGATAACCGGGATTTTGACGACCGCTGGCTGGACACGCCGTACCACGGCTGGCTTCGTCATCATTTTTCGGATACCGAACTTGAATCCGTTGCGGTCAGCGGTCCGGCGGCTTCGCCGGCGGAAGACGGCATTGCCAACCTGCTCAAGTACGCGCTTCGCCTCAATCCGTACGATCCATCGGCGCATCGGCTTCCCGTTCCGGCCATGGAAGAAGGGCGCCTGTCCCTGTACCTGGATCGCCGGCTCGACGACCCCGGCCTCAGCTACCGGGTGGAGGTTTCCGACGACCTCGAAAACTGGTTTTCGGGTCCCTCGCACACGGAAGAGGAAGCGGTGTCCCGGCATGAGGAGGACGGCTACGAACGCGTCCGCTTCCGGGATCTTTCGGGTTACGACGAATCTCCGCGTCGTTTTATGCGCCTGCGCGTCGAGCGATCCGAGGGATTCTGATATCGGTCCGGCGGACCCGCCGCGGTGTACCATGACGGGGTGGCTTTTCAAACCGTACCGGACCGTTGACGAAATCCGGGCTTGGAAGTTCCGGCGTAATGGGTTTGCATGAGAGCGGTGGTCGGTCGAAAGGCGACCGGCCCGTTGTTAACCTATCCCGGGCGCCCTTGGAAATTCCCACTCGCAGTTCACTGATTTCCCAGACCGCGGATGCCATCAGGCAGGGGATTCGCGAAGGGGTTTGGACGGGCTTTCTGCCCGGGGAGCGGGGGCTTTGCGATCACCTCCAGGTAAGCCGTCCCACGCTCCGGGCCGCTTTCGAAGTCCTTCAGCGCGAGGGATTTGTATTGGTAAGCCACGGACGGCGCCGAAAGATCCTGAAGGGCACCGGTGTGCACCGCTCGGAAACCAACCGGGTTTGCGTCCTTTCCGAGATTCCGCTTCATCGCATGCCGCCGGTTTCCCTGTTTTACCTCAATGAGTTGCGACGGCACCTGCAGGACACCCACCTGCAAATGGATGTGCTCTCTCCCCCGGGACTGGAGCGGAGGCGCGATCCCGACGCGCTGCTCGACAAACTGGTCCGCGACCACCCGGGTGCGTGCTGGCTGCTTACCGTGACCAACCGGGAGGTGCAGGAGTGGTTTTTGCGCAACGGGGTTCCGTCGCTGGTGGCCGGGACGTGTTATGAAGGCGTCAATCTCCCGTCCTTCGATATCGATTACCAGGCCGTTTGCCGCCACGCGGCGGGAGCATTCGTGCGGCGCGGTCATCGCCGGGTCTTGATGGTGGTGCCGGATCGGGCGACTCCCGCCCGCGATGCTTCCGAGGCCGGGTTTCAAGAGGGGATGACCGTTTCCAACGAACCGGGCGTTCGCAGCCAGGTACTGCGGCACGACGGCACTTGCGAGGATATTTGTCGGAAGCTGGGCGTCCATTTGCGGCAGCCGGAGGCGCCGACCGGGATCCTGGTATGCAAACCCCTCAATGTCTTGACCGTCTTTACCTACCTGCAACGATCGGGATTCCGGATGCCCGAGAACATTTCCCTGGTGTCCCGGGATAGCGACACCTACCTCGAGCACCTGACGCCGAGGTTGACCCGGTATTCATTCCGGCGCCGTAATTTCGGCAGCAGGCTTTCCCGCATGGTGCTGCAGCTCGCCCAGAGCGGCGCTCTCCCATACCGTCCCTACCGGTTTATTCCGGGGCTGGAAGACGGCGAGACCCTGGGCGAAGCCCCGCGTTCAGCCGGATACGATGCAATCGGTCGGTCAACGTGACCGGGAGGGCGGCATTGGGATTGCGTTTTCCGGATTCCGCGGGTTAGGGACTCTGCGGATGAACGGAAACCATCGAACAGTACTGGTGACGGGCGGCGCCCGCGGAATCGGGAGGGCTTGCGTGGAGGCGTTTGCGGCCGCCGGAATGCGGGTGGTCCTCAACTACCGGACGTCGCGTGCCGAGGCGTGCGCGGTGGCGGAAAAATTCGACGGTGCCGTGCTTCCCGTCGAGGGAGATATGTCGATCGAGGAGGACATCACCCGGGTGTTTGACACCGCCGAGGCCGAGTTCGGACCGGTCAATATCCTGGTCAATAATGCCGGGATACTCGGTCGCACCCGGTTCCCCGACCTGAACGGGGACGCTTTTCTCGAGATGCTCCGGTCCAACACGGTGGGACCGTACCGGGTGGCCCGGCAGTTTTTCCTCCGGTTGGGCGAAGAAACCGGGGCGGTGGTCAATATTGGATCGATGCGGGCCTTTCTGCCGTCGAGCGTCGATTATTCCGCGTCCAAGGCCGCTCTCCACAATATGACGGTGTCGCTGGCCAAGGCCATGGCCCCCAGGGTACGGGTCAACGCGGTGGCGCCCGGATTCACCGATACCGACATGCACGCCGGCAACCGCGAGCGCCTGGAGGCGGAAGGGGCGAAAGCCTTGCTCGGACGCTATTCGGCCCCGGAGGAAATCGCCGAGGCGGTCCTGTTCCTCGTCTCCGACCGGGCGCGGTCCATCACCGGGCAGGTGCTCCTCGCCGACAACGGCCGGAGTTTGGTGTGACCGGTGATTGGTGACTGGTGGTACGAGCGACCAACCACCGATCCCATACCCGACAACTCAACCCTCCGGCGGTTCGTTCATGTCGATACCCCGGTGCATGAGGAAGTATTCGAAGAATTGCATCATCTGTTCGTTCGATTCCTCGTTGGGACTGTGTTCGGGCCGGTTGGTCATGGCCACGCGGCCCGCATACCCGAGCAGCCGGTTGACTTTGATCGAGTGATTCAGGGCCTTCCAGCGCTCCGGCGGATCCTCCGAACCGCCGGAAACCAGGAACGGGCGCGGCGCCATGAGGGCGTGGAGTTCGTGCAGATTCCGGTCTCTTTTTCTGAGGTCCAGGTACAGGCCGAAGGCCGGGTTCTCCTTGGTAATCAATCCCCGATCCCGCCAGGGCCGGGGATGATACCCGAGGTACCACGGCTCCCAGTAGTTCACCGCCCGGCGGTGTTCCTCGAAGACGATTCCCGGGTCCGACCACGCCGCGCAGGCGAAACGTTCGTACAGGCAGGAGGCGAACATGGCCCACTTGCCGCCAAAGGAATGGCCGACGATTCCGATCCGTTCGGAATCGACCTCCGGCCGCGCGGCCAGGACGTGCCACGCGTTGGCCGCGGCGTAGCCGAGCATGGAGAGCGGTTCCACTTCGGCGTTGTCGATGTCGGGATAATAGAGGGCGAACGTCCGCGCCTCGGTGGCTTCGGTGGTCCCGATCGACAGCGTCACAAACCCTCGCCGGGTCAACTGCAGGGCGAAGTCGCGGTGTTCCCGGCCCTCGCCTATGGCGGTTTCCGGATCGTAAAAAACCGTCACCGCCGCCGGCCGCGGCTCTTCGATATCGTCCGGGATAAGGAGGTAGCCTTCGGTTTCTTCATTCGGCGTCCAGAGAAAACGAATACGCTTTTGGATGAAGCCGTCCCGCTGCTCTTCCGAGATGACGGTGACTTGAGGATCCTCGATGACCGGGGGCCACGCTCCCATCCACCCGTGCCAGATCGTGAGCAGTTCCTCCCGCCGGGCCTTCCAGTCCTCCGGCGTTTCCACCGGCGCCCCGTCCTCGAATTGCAGCAAGTTGCGGAAATCGCCCCCGTCCCCGGCAAATGCTTCGGGCGGCTCAAAGAATGGAGCGATTTTCGGCCACAGATCCGCCCGCGCGGCGGCGGCTTCGTCGGTGTTTGCATTCATAGTAACAAGGCTTCCCGTGATAAGAGACAACACCGGGATGAAAGGGTGGATAAAGGGTTTCATGGCGGCGGTAGATCGGTGGTGTCGGTGTTAGGCTTACGGTTTGCGTTCCGCCCGGAGGCGGATAAAGAGGGAGGATCTGTCGGTGATGGATTCGACGGACCTCGCCCGGACAAGGGTGGCGCCGTCGACCGACTCCTCGGTCACCTCTACAAAAGCGTCACCGGACTCCCAGTCAAGCAGGTTGTCCGAAACCTCCGGCACCAGCGCAACATCGGCGGCATCGGCGTCGGGCCGGTAGAGCAGGGCAAGGCTTTCGTCGTAGAGCGACACTGTCGGCCGTTCCTCCGGGGCGGCGGGTCGGCGCGGATCGAGGCCGAGTGCGTACTTCAGGAGGTTCGGCATCCCGTCCCCCGCGGGAGAGGCGTGCTCCCCGCTGATCTCGGGATCGTCCAGTTCCTCGGCGGAAAAGTGCCGGGCCCGCCACATGTCAAAGGCCGAGGATGTTTCGTTCAGGTCGAAGACCTGGAGGTTCGCCCAGCCGAACTGAGTGCTGTCGGCGTCGAAACCGAAGATGGTATGGCGGAGCATCACGTGGCGCGCGTCCGTATCCAGGGGGAGCGAGCCCGTTGCCTCGAGCCGTTCCTCGCCCGCATGGACGACGAGCGTGACGTCATTGCCGTCGCGGTGGAACTCAAACGGGACCACCATCGGCTCCGTCGGTGCGGATCCGAGGTAGTGATCGATGAGGCGGTTGCCGAAGGGATCGTGGATCTGGACCGTGTTTTCGTTGCCGTTGTCCCAGCGGACAATCCGGAACTTCCAGCCATCGCGGGTGAGTGTGTGATTGCTTTCGTCGATTCCGACTTCGACGTAGAAGGACGTGTTGCTGTTGCGGTCGGAGCCCGTACCGAAGTCGACAAGCGATCCATGCACCGCGTACCGGGAGCGTGCCGCAAGGCGCGGAACGTATTGGGAGTTTGGATGGTGGTGGGTCATGGGAGTTTGGGTTATGGATTTTGGATTACCTATTTTCGATAGATTGAACGGCACGCTTTCCCGGACCGGAACGAGGATATCGTCGGTGTTGGTTCAATTTGGCTACGACTGCCAGGTGCCGCCGAGAATCCCCGATCACGGGTTCCCCTCCGATTCTGCGGTTTCGGCGGTTGTCCATTCATAATAGATGGTGACGGGGCCGTCGGGTGCGGTTTCCAGCGTCCAGGCGTCGTCTTGGCGGGTGAGTGATAGTTCTTCTATACGCGCGCCGGAGCCGTCGAGGGCGTAGGCGGTCAGGGGAGGGCTAGACCGTTCGCGGGTGAGCTTTGCTGTAAAGCGGATCGGCTGGATATGTATCGGACCGTTTCCGAGGGTTTCTCCGGTGGCCTCATAGGGGCGGGCGGAGTCGCGGTCCGTGCGTTTCCGCTCGAAATCCGCGTTCTGCACCCGGCCGACGGCGGTTACGAGGATCCGGTTGGATTCGTTCAGGGGGGCGCCGTCGAGAGATGAGAAAAAAACGGTCGCAAACTCGTTTCCCACCTCGAGCGTCAGATTGCCGGTCGTCAGGGTTTTGTCGCCGACAAAGCCGGCAATTCCCTGGGTGCGGGGTGTATCGACGACGAAAATACCGTCCCCGCCGTGGTACCGGATCTCGCCGGTGTCGGATACGGACCATCCGTCGTCCCGGTCCAGCGAGGGGAACAGCTCCCCGCGGATCCGGGGATTCTCCCGGAGAGCCCGTTCGAACCAGCCGCGTCCCTGGCGAACCGCCTCGGGCGAGATCACGGCGCCGCGGTTCCGGGGGACCCGGAATCCGTCCCGGGACAACCCGTACAGGTCCGAGACCGGATTACCCGAGCCGGCAATGGCTGCCGCGGCGCTCCGGTAGTCCCCCGACGACGAGCGCCCGCTCGCGACCGCCAGGTCGGCGTCGCCCCGGTAGCGCTCGTCAAAGAAGGCCAGCCGTATTCGGTGCTGGAAGGCGGCATCTCCCAGAAAGTCGAGCCGGTCGGGCGGAAAGCGGGCCCTTTCTCGCCAGAAGCGGTCGGTTTCCGAGAAGCCGACGTCGATAACGCGTTCACCGCGGGCGACGTCGCCGCGCAGGAACATCAGCGCGGTAAGGGGCCACTGGCCGAAGACGGCCGGATCGTTGTGAAAGCGCCAGATCGACCCGATGCCGCGTTCGGGAGAGTACCATTTTTTGCGGTCCTCCCAGGTTTGAGACCAGTACGCGAATCGCGCCGAGAGATTCCAGTCCTGGAACGACGCATACGCCGCCATGATCGGCCCGCCCTCGGCCCGCCAGTCGTTGGGGAAGCAGTAGTCCCATTCGGTAAGAGCGAAAGGCATGCCGGCGAGCCGGCTGTGGGCGAACCTTTTGACGACGCCGTTGCCCCGTTCCAGCGAGCTGTGATTGCCGTAGCTCATGGTGTCTCCCCATGCGGGATGGTCGTGATAGCGGTGCTCGTCGAAGAAATCGCCCAGCCGGATGTGGTTTTCCATTTCCGCGGCCTGGAAATTTCCACCTGCGTTCGGCGCCAGCGGCTGGCGGACGCCCAGCGACCGGATATACTCCAGTTCGGTCTTGTAGTGCCGGTAATTCATGGCGGCGAGGAACCGGTTCCAGTCGTTGCCGCGTCCCTCCCGCGAAGCTTCTTCCGGGTCGTTCAGCCAGGCCGGCTGGCGCAGGGAGTCGAGCGGCGGCTCCGCCGTCCCGCGGGCCGGATCCTCGTCGCGGTCCAAAGCGTCCTCTCCCCAGTGCCGCACCAGATTCCTTCGCGAACCGCCGTACCGGTCGTCGAGCCAGCGGTTCCATTCCTTTCGGATCCGGTCGTAGAGCGACGCGGGGAGTGTTTCGGGATCCATCCCGCCGTACCGGTAGTAGAGGGTGTCCTCGTTGAGCAGCACCATGGCGGCGATCGCCGGTTCGTCTTTCCACTTCGTGCCGGTGTATGGGTTTTTGTGTTCGAGCAGCGTGCGGAAGAGCTTGCGGTCGTTGTCGCGGATCTCGGGAACGAAAAACCGGCCGATGCGGTACGCGCTGCGGCGGGTGTCCGGGGCCGTGTACGACTCCTCGAAGGTTTCCGGCAGGTCGTCGGGCTTTAGGTAGGTCCGACCCATCCCGAGTTGGAGCAGCAGGTAGACGCCCTGCTCCTTGAGCGCCGCGGCGAACCGGTCGAGCCGGTCCAGGCGTTCCGGGTCGACGGTGGTTGTATTCGAAAGATCGGTACGGAATATTCCGTGCGGCCCGCCATCCCAGTAGGTGAGACGTACGAGGTTGGCGCCCGACATCGCCAGTCGTCGCGCGACCGCTTCGACCTCGTCCTCGGGCGGGTAGAGAGCCTGCCAGGAGATGTTGACGCCCCAGAAACGCGCCGGGGAACCGTCGCCGTACACGAACGACTCCCCTTCCGTTGATACAAATCCCCGCACACCTGCCGGTCGGTGCAGGAGAAAGGAGACGTCCAGGGCCGAACCGGGTTCGATGTCGGCGCCGAGGTGGAAGGGTTTTCCGCCGGGAACGGACTCCCCGGAAACGCTGTATTCTGCGGAAAACAGGGTCGCGCCCGCAAGGGCCATTGCCGCGGCGCCGGTGCGGACGAGGCGCGGGGGAAGGGGAAACGTACGGGAGGTTTTTCTCATAATTACTGGGATGCCGGAATTATCGGGCGGCGGTTTTTGCGCGTGCGGTTCGGTGACGGGAGGGAGCTTTGGCGAGGGTTTCGCCCGGGTGAAAGGTTCCCGAAAGTCGGACACTGTCCGGGGGACGGTTGGGGTTTCGGAGAAGCTCCACCAGCATCTCAACGGCTCGCTCGCCCGCTTCGTACCGGTCGTATTTCATACCGGAGTAATCGATCCCCTTAGCCGAAACCCGGGTCTCGAGGTTGCATGCGACGATCGAGAGGTCCTCGGGAATGCTCCGGCGCGTCCGGCAGGCGGCGAGGAGAAGGTTTTCGTTGGGGATGTTGTTGGTGACGATCGCCGTAACGGCCGAATCGCGGAACGTCGCGGCCAGTGAATCCGCCGCCGCCCCGGAAATCACGGTAACCGGGAGCCGGTGGCGTTTCATTTCGGCGACATAGGTTTCGTAGCGTTGCCGGTAGCTGTAATGGACGGGAATGCCGGAGTGAGTGCGCTCGAAATTTTCGATGCGCAGGTGATAGGCGATTCTGCGGTGACCGAGCCGTGTCAGTTCCTCGAGGATCTCCGTAACGACCATTCGCTCGTCCCGGTACAGGCAGCACGATGGCTCGAAGAGTCCGGAATCCCACCAGATTACGGGGACGTCGAGGGAAAGGAGGAGGCGGTGAACCGTTTTGGAAAGTCCGTAATGAACCACCAGCCCGTCGAAGAATTTCTCCTTTAGCGCGGGAGGAAGGCGTCCCTTTCTGCCGTGCACTTCCAGCTCGTCGAGCTCGATGAGACCGACATGGTAGCCCTGCGCCGTGGCCCGGTGACTCATCCCGACGAGGAACGGAAACGCGATCGCTTTTTCCACACAGGAGGTGGCGCCGCTGTAACTCGAGGTGACAAAACCGAACACGCCGCTCTTCTCCGATTTCATCGCCCGCGCGATCCGGTTCGGGTAGTACTCGTTTTTGCGCGCGTAGTCGAGAACTCGGCGGCGGGTTGCCTCGGCGTAGCGGTTCGGGTTTTCCCCGTTCAGGATCCGGGATACGGTGCTTACGTGCACCCCGCACTTCTCGGCGATCTGTTTGATCTTTAATCGGGCCATGGACTAGTTTCCGGCCTCGTCCTCGCTTTGGAACCAGCGGCGAAGGAACAGGAGAAGGCAGGCCGCGAGGCCGAGCGCGAGGGCCGTCGTACGGGATTCGGGAATCACGGTGATTTCTCCCCATCCCAACATGGTCGCGTCGCTGTCGAATCCGCTGATGCGATGGGACAGCCGCAGTGCGTGGGTGGCGGGGTAGGGGTCGGAACCGGAGAATACGCCCGGCTCCTCGCCGAGAAAGACGCTGACGGTTACCGTGTCCCCTTCGCGGGCGAATTCGTAGGGGAGAACCCGGGCTTCCGACGGGGCCGGCCCGACGTATTCATTGATCACCCGGTCCCCGGATGCGTCGTAGACCTGCAGCGAGTTTTCCGTTCCTCCGTCGAAGCGCACCAGGCGGATTTCCCATCCTGCCGCACCCAATGTGTGATCTCCGGTATGCACGTTCGATTCGATGTACACGGATGTGTTGCTGTTGCGCCCGGTACCGGTGCCGAAATCGATCAGGCTCCCGGTGAGTTGATAACGATCCGTAACCGGGAGCGATGCATAGACCGAACCGCCTCCGCTAAAGAAACCATCCTCGAACTTATGGGCCGCCGGGGAGCCGAAGCTGAAGGGATCGTCGCTGGCCCGCAACAGGTTGTTGCGGAGAGAGCCGTTGTCCGGAAGCCCTTCCACTCCCGTCCACCGATCGGTGTCCTGGAGTGGACCGTTAATACCTGCGAAATCCTCCTGCCAAAGGACGGCGGCCGGGGCGGATGGTGCCAGGATAGCGCTGCCTGGCGTGAGCACGAGGCCGATTTTGATAGGGAGGGAGGACAAGGGGGTGCGGGGAGACTGGAGGTCCATGTGGTCTTTTGTTGTCGGTTTCCTGTTTCGGTTGTCGCAGGGAGGATCAATAGGGGTTCCAGGCGAACGCGCTCAAGTAGCCGTCGCGGTCCGGCTTCGGCGTGACGTACCGGAGGTTGCCGTCCACAAAAACCATATTCGTGCCCTCTCCGTGACCGCGCGGCGCGCCGCCCATAAATTCAGGGCCCATGTAGTGCCCTTCCCCATACCTCGGGGAGGCGAAATAGTCGTAGCGGCCTTTCCCCGGGTTCCAGTAACAGAAGAGCAGGGGAGTGAGCGAGGGAGTCCGAACGCTGCCGAGCGGGATTGAGCGCTGGAATCCCATGTCGGTGTTGACGTAGTAACCAACCCAGTGGTTTAAATCGAGAGCTTCCTCAACGTAGGCCGGGCAGAAGTAACCCCGGTAAACGGAATGCCTGTCGGGCGTGTTCGGGGCCTCGTTGTCGCGGTGTGAAGCGGTCGGCAGGTACGGCGCCACGCCTCCCTCCCAGCGCCACCAATAGCGGTAATTGCCGAGTTCGGGGTGTGTCCACGTCAGGCCGACCGGAAAACGGTCTTCGTGGTCGGCCGCGATAAGGTGCCAGGCATGGGCCAGTTCCCGGAGATTCGACGCGCATTCCGAGCGGCGCGCACTGTCGCGGGTTCGATTCAGAACCGGCATGACGATCGCAGCCTGAATCGCGATGATTGCCATCACCGTGAGCAGTTCGATCAGGGTAAACCCCGTTTCTGTGCCGTCCCGGGGTTTTGGCTGAACGCCGGAGGAGGTGAACTGGGAGCGTGTCATAACGGGGGAAGCGTGAAACGGGGTGTCAGATGAGACAAACGTTTGCGCAATTGTCAAGGGGTCCCGGAAAATCGGCGTCACCGCCAGGGCAGATCGTTTTCGTGTCCGCCGGACGAAGAGGTGCGATCAGGCGGTGTTTTGGCATCCGGTCCCGTCACAGGGGTACGTTGCCACGGAAACGAGTAAATGAAACCGAATGCCGTTCTTCAACCGGCGCGCGCGCAAGCATCCGACTCAATCGGTTCCGCGATCAACGCTTGCGAGACCCCCGGACGGCGGCACTACCCAACCGGGTTCCGCCGAAGATCCCGCAGACTGTACAGATCCCGCAACGCCGGTGATCGCATCCGGCTCGGACCGGTCTTGCGCCCGGGCCCCAAAAAATCCACCCGCTCCCGCATCAGTGCCATAACGTACGCCTTCGAGCCGATCGCCGCTCCCGCCGTAAAGTACCGCACTCGGCAGCGCAACTGGTCGGCCAGACCCAACTCTCCGCCGTGCTTTTTTACCGACGCGTACTTTACTTCGGGCACTCCGGCCTTCCCGCCCAACTCCGTGAAGTACCCCCGACCGAAGAGCACCAGCCGGTACTCCCGCGCCCCGCGGCGCCAGTCCTTTTGCTCCAGCACTCGCAATAGCCCCCGCCGCATCGTTCCGCCCCCGGCCACCGCCTCGGCGTACCCGCAAAAGCGATATTCCTTCGGATCCCCGCACAAGCCCGCACGCACCGGGTTCAAATCAATGTAGCAGGCCACCGTCAGGAGCGCGTTCCCCGAGGGCTCCACCAATACGCTCTTGAATCGCTCCGCCCAAAGGGTCCCGTATCGGTTGTGGGTGTGGTTGTACCAGATTGAGAATCGCTGCTTGAGCTCCTTGAGGTACAAGGAAATATCCCCCATGCGTCCAAGCAGCCGCTCCCGGGTGGCCTTCCTTTCCTCTCCCCGGAGCCGGGAAATCCACGCCTCCGCCTGCTCGTGGGGATAGAGCCTTCGCAGCCTTCGCTCCAGCTCGGTGTCACTTGCCCGCCTGGTCTCCTCCTCGGGGGGCACCCGTACCAGAAGGTGAAAGTGGTTGCTCATGATACAGTAAGTCAACACCTCCACCCCGCAGAAATCGGCCAGTTGGTGGAGCTGTCTGCGGAAGACCTCCTTCTCGATATCTCCCAGCAAAGCCTCCCCACCGGCCACCCGGCTCATACAATGGTAGACTGCACTGCTTCGCACCGTTTTCAATCTTCGTGCTCTCATAGTAACCAACTGCCATGCAGGTCACACCACCCATTGTCAAGTAAATTTAGCCAGGCAGATTAACGTTAATCGATTAAATTTTCTGCCGGCGAGCGCTTTTGCCCGACATCCATACGCTTTCAACGAGGATGAGATTCTGGGTGGCCGGGATGCCACGATGATCGTGATTGATCATGGAAACCAGGTGATCGACGGCGGCTGCGCCGACTTCCCTCGAGGGTTCCGCCATGCCGGCAAACTCTCCGTTTTTCATGTCGCCGATGAGGTTGAGCAATGCGATACCGAGGTCATTGGGAATCCGTCGTCCTGCCGCCGCGGCCAGGGCGTGGATGTCGTAGTAGGGCATGGTAAGAAGGGCGTCGGGGCGGTGCCGCTTAATCCATTCGGTGAAGGTCGATTTCTGGCGGGAACGATCGTCGGTTTCCGGCAGGAACAGCACCGGAATTTGGTTATCCGGATTCCGCCGCTGCATTTCGCCATAGTAGGCGCCCGTGTACTGGTGGTCGATCACGGCATCATGGTCCGGACTGAGCATCAAACCGATCCGCCGGTACCCGAGTTCGTGCAGTTCGGAAACCGCGCGCAACCCCGAATGGTATTGGTGGTTGCTCACCGTAGGCAGCTTCGGCTGCCGCAGCCCGTAACCGAAGGTCACGGCGCAGAAACGCGACCAGTCAAGATCGATGTTCATATCCGGAGCCGGCTGTGGCGCCATGAGGAGCCCGGTGATGTTCTTGGCCCGCAGGATTTGTCCGGCCCGGGCCGGAGTCATCCGCGGAGCGCGCAGCCAGAGTTCCTCCAGGGTGTACCCCAGATCCTCCGCCCGCTCGCGGGCACCCGCATGGTATTCGCGGAACTGACTCGCCGACTGCCAGCCGTCCCGGGTCGGGTGATTGGTTACCCACGCCAGCGTCGCCTGGAATCCCGGCGGTCGGATGGCCTGCCGGTAGGCGCTCAATGCGGAAAGGTGCGGGTCGGGTCGGTAGCCCAGGGCTGCGGCCGCTTCACGAATTCGTTTGCGTGTGGCCTCCGGCAGTTGCGGACTGTTCCGCAGTGCCAGCGAAACCGTGGTGAAATGAACTCCCGCCTCCCGGGCGACATCCCTCAGGGTAACCCGTTTTCCCGCCATGACTCTACAGTTAGAGCCATTTCCGGATGGCGGCAAGTGAATTGATTGGTGATAGTGGGGGGACGTTCGGCTCATCACCTCCTCCATCGTTCCCCCCTCGCGTATGAATAGCGACCGCTCAATTTTCCACCCGGCGACTCGGCCGGTCCCTTCCTCGGGCGTCGACTCGGCCGGCCGGGGGTTCACCCTGATTGAGCTCCTTACGGTCATTGCGATCATCGGGATTCTTGCAGCGATACTCGTTCCGGTTTTGTCATCGGTGAGGGAGCAGGCGCGCTCAAGCATCTGCCGCAACAATCTTCGGCAGAGCTCGTTGGCGCTGATCATGTTGATGCAGGATCAGGAGGGCGTGATTACCGTCTTCCGGTCCGGCTCCGGGGCGGGTCGGATGATGTGGTCTACCCAGTTGATCGACGGAGGGTACATCGATTCCGGGGCCCGGGAAATTTTCTTTTGTCCCTCGAACGAACCTCCGCCCGAAGAGCAGTTTGAGGGACCCTGGATGTGGCGGACCTACGGGATGAGGGTGTTCGGGGGCGGCCAAAGTTTCACTCCGGAGGGTAGCGGAGGTCAGCTCTACCGGTTCGATATGGATACCGTCGATACGCCGAGCCGGTTTTTCCTTTTCGCCGACAGCGGCGAGCCCGCGAGTCAGCGCCAACGGTTCCGTATCTCGAGTCAGCACGCGCGGGGAATGGACGGGATTCACATGCTGCACGGCGGCCTGGCCAATATGGCTTTCCTCGATGGCCATGTGGAGGGTGCCGGAAGGGATCGCCTGCGGGACCTCGGCTTACAAAGCGCGTTCGACGAAAACTGGAATGCGGTAGTGCTGGAGTAACCGGTTGTCCCTGAAGTCCGTTTGCGCCTTCGCAATCCTCGCCCGCCGTCACCTCAACGAGAACCCCTTATGAAACAAGTCATCACCAAACCCATAGCCTTCGCATCGTTTCTGGCGATCCCGTTTGCCGTCCCGGTTTCGGCCGGCGAGCTCATCCGAATCGGTTACGGTTTTAATGAGGGATCGAACGCTTTCGCCGGCGGCGATGTAATCGATTATTACGGTACACTCGACGGCCGTTTCAGCGGTTTTTGGTCACCCAATCCGCCCTACGACGAGGAATACGACAACTTTTTCCTGCCGGGTTACTCCTCGGAAGGGGGCGACTACAGTATTTTTTGTCCCCAAGGGAACCGGATCCATGTCGATTTGCCCGAGGTGCTCGGCGATACCTGGACGTCATTCACACTGGAGTGGCGATTGATGATGCCGGACGACGACGGAACCTGGCTCCGGGCCGCATCGGTCGGCGAGGCGGCCGCGGTGTACCGGATCGGGAGCGAGGATCGCCTCGGTAGCGGGCTTTCGGATCCGCGGATCGAGACTCCGGAACTCGAACGGGACCAATGGTATCATGTCGCTTTCGTCTACGACCATGAGGAGCAGACGGTTACCCTGTACCTGGATGGAGAACAGTACGGTCCGGAACCGGTTCGGGACAACATGCCGGAAAGCCCGGCCGAACTCAATATCGGCGCCTCGGCCACGGGCGGAGGCGGATGGACGGGCCGGATCGACGACTTTCGTTTCACTTCTTCCGTTCTGGGTCCCGACGAATTTCTCGTTGAGGGGTTTGGCACAAGGCTGGTCGAACCACCGGACGTCGTCGAGGATATCCTCCGGATCGGTTACAGTTTCAACGAGGGATCGACCACGTACGCCGAGGGCGACGCGATCGATTTCTACGGCACACTCAACGGCCGGTTTTCGGGCACCTGGTCGCCGAATCCTCCGTATGACGAGGAGTACGACAACTTTTTTGTCCCGGGCTTTTCCTCGGAGGAAGGAGACTACAGTATCTTTTGCCCGCAGGGAAACCGCATCAATGTGGACCTTCCGGAGGTCCTCGGGGAAACGTGGACTTCGTTCACGCTGGAATGGCACCTCATGATGCCGGATGACGATTTGAGCTGGTTGCGGGTGGTGACGATTGATGATGAATCGGCGGTATTGCGGCTGCGCGGCGAGAATCGGCTGGCCTCGTCTCTGACGGAACCCAGGCTCGATGGCGTCACTCTCCTGGAGGCGGGGGAATGGCACCATGTGGCTCTGATTTACGATCACGAAAATCAGCGCGTGATGATGTACCTGAACGGAGAACCGGAACGGGCGGGCCCGGTGGGAGACAATATGCCGGCAAGCCCGTTGGACCTCAACATCGGCGCGCGCCCCACGGGCGGGGGCGGATGGACGGGCCGGATTGATAATTTCCGGTTTACCTCGACAGTGCTCTCGCCGGGCGAGTTTTTGAAGGAGGGCTTCGGCAGCGACCTTACTCCGCCGATTATCGCCCGTTTTGCCGATTGGCGGGAGGATTACTTCACTGCGGAGGAGCTCGACAACGAGGAGGTCAGCGGACCACTGGCGGATCCCGCCGACGACGGGCTTGAGAACGCGGTAAAATACGCCTTCGGACTGGACCCCAGGGAGCCGGCGAGGGACGCGTTGCCGGTGCCGGAAATGGTCGACGGTGAGTTGAGATTGACCTTTCCCCGTCGAACAGACGCCGACGACCTGACGTATCGTGTCCAGGCTTCCGACAACCTGGTCGAATGGGCTTCCGGCCCGGAGGGGGTGGAAACCGTGTCGGTGGCGGAGACCGAGGATGGTTTCGAACAGGTAACGGTTCGCCCGGTGGGTGAACTCGACGCCCGGGCCTTCCTGAGAATTCTCATCGAACTGGACTCGTTTTGACTCGAATCCGGCCCTCTGTAAGTCAGGCTGGATAGGGCATCCGTCCCTACGGCTGCCGTCGAGCCTTTGCCTATTCGTTTGCATTCTCGTTTTAATCACCATGCTTCGCTTTGTATTTTCGGTCGTCCTTGTTTTCGTTACGAGGCTCTCTCTGGCTTCCGCTTCGTTCGATGTCGACGATTCGCCGCCGCCTTCCTCTCACCCGGCGGTTCGTCCGGCCGACGGGGATGCGGCGGCGCTCAATCCGCCGGCCATGATCTGGCGTCACGACGAACACGCGGCGGCGTACGAACTGGAGCTTTCCCGGGACCGGGAATTCGACGGGAACGTCATCCGGGTGGAGTCGATCGAGCTGCCCTTCTACAACCATTCGGAAACGCTCGAGACGGGCACCTGGTACTGGCAGTACTTTGTGGTCGACGGGGAAGGGAAGCGCTC
>PXDC01000466.1 GCA_003565135.1 Verrucomicrobiota bacterium | reverse complement strand
AGTCCCGTCTCGCCGTCCCAGCCGGACACCGCCTGCACCGCCCCCGATCCGTCGTTCTGGACACCCGCATCGAAGCGGATGTCGCGCGTGGAGAGCAACGTGAAGTCATGGTTGCTTTCGTAGGCGAAGCGCTCGGCCACTGTCATGCCTCCGGCGCCGGTGGCGCCCAGCGTTACGTTGCCATGGGCGAGGTTGGGAGCGAACCGATCGACAAAAAGGTCCGTCAACAGGACCTCGTCGCCGGCGCTCTCCGTGTCGTAACGCAAGCCGCCCGTAATGAATCTCACCTGACCCGCACCGGCTTCACCGGGTGTCGAAACCAGGTGACCGAGGGGCCAAATCGATGCATCGGAAGTGTCCGGATGCTCCGTTAACGTGGTTGTTCCCCCGACCTTTATGTCGACCGCACCCGCACGCTGCCCCGCGGTGGGATGACCGTCCGAATCCAGCCCGCCGTGCCCGATCAGGGCAAACACGTAATCGTCCCGTCCGCCCTGAACGTCGAGGTCACCGTCCAGGGAAAGCGCCAGATGCCCGGAATGGGAGCCCGCCGCATCCATCCCTCCGTGGCCGACCTGGGCATACCCGTCGATCCGGGTTCCGGCGGTGAGGCTGAAGTCCCGTGCCCGGTCGATGACGATGTCCCCGAAAATATTCCCGTCGCCGTCCAGTCCCCCATGACCCAGTTGACTGTAACCGATCGTTTGCGACAGGAATCGGATATCACGAGCCCGCTCGATGGTGATCGCTCACTGGCGATCCCCCGAACCCCACTGGCCGCCGTGGCCCAACTGGGCATACGAGGTGTTGGTGCGTGTCCCCGAAGTGAAAACGATGTCGTTCACCTCTCCGATGGTAATGTCCCCGTCAAAATCGCCGCGGACCCGGAATCCCCCGTGCCCGAGGTGCACGTAGGTGGTGCCATGAGTTCCGCCGGTGAAAATCAGATCGCCCGCCCGCAGGATCGTGATGTCTCCCCCGTGGTTGCCGTCCGCCCGGAATCCCCCATGGCCCAGGTGCGCATGAGCCCTGGCTGAACGATTGGTCGCTCCGGCCAGAAACCGGATATCGCCCGCCCGCAGGATCGTGATGTCCCCGCGGTAATTGCCGGTGGTGTCTCGCTGCTCAAACGCCCCCCCGTGCCCGAGTTGCACGTGGTTGCGCAGGTTTTCGGGTCCCCCCTGGGCCGTCAGGTCTCCTGACAGAGCCAGGGTAATCGGCGCGTCGATATCGAAATCCTGGGAACCCTGCGGCGTACGAAAGCCCAATTGCGCATACCGGTCGTTTCCGCCGCTCCCACCGTGCAGGTTCAACTCGTGCCCCACCACCGTGGTTCCGCCGAACCGGCTGCCCACCGCGATGCCCTCGGTTTGAACCCCGTCGCCGATAAACACACTGCCGCCGACGTGGCCGTAACTGTCCGGATCGGCCAGGAGGGCCCCGGCATCGACGAATCCCTGGTGCAGCCCGGCCCCGGAAGCGGCGCCGAACCCGGTTTCTCCGTCCCAGCCGGCGGCCAGGACCAGTTCGCCCTCACCTCCGGCTTGAACACCGGCGTTGGCACGTATGTGCCGATGAGCCAGCAAGCCCAGCGAATAGGACGAATCCCATGAGACAGACTCATTGATGAAAAGGTCGCCCTCCCCGCCTTCGCCGCCCGCCGTTTCGATGACCACGTTCTGGTTCGCCAGGAGCCCGGAAAGCGCGTCCCCGGAAATGTCATCACCCCCCTCGCCACCGATTGTGAAGTCGATCGGATCAAGCCACAACACGCCGCCGTGAGTGAGAACCGACCCGGAAAAGTGGATTCCGCCGAATCCGCTGATCTCGCCAAAACCGTTTTCTCCCGTCTCCATCGTTCCGGAAAACCGGGTTTCCCCGGTCCCGACCACCCGCACCGCACCACCCGTACCGCCCGCCCCGGCAACGATCGACGCGTCCTCAACGATTCCGATGTTTCGTCCCGTTACGGTCACCGCGGCCCCAGCGTTTTCCGACGACGCCTCCAGGCTCCCGGTGTGGCGCACGTCGCCGTCCTCCCCGCGCAGGAAGATGCGGCCGTCGCGCTCCTCCTTCCCGCTTGCCCGCACGATCCCGCCGCTATTCACCGCCAGCGCGTAGGCATTGCCGCCGGCAGCGTGCAGCTCCGCGGTCACCGCGTCGATGGCGCCGCGATGGTCGACGGTGCCTCCGTCTACAGAAGGACGAACCGAAAGGCGCTCCTCGCCCTCGGCGAAAAGACGCACCTCGGTTCCCCCGCCCAGGCCCACGGTTCCCCCGGGGGCTGCAAGTTCCCCCTCGTTGCGCACGTCCCGGGCGAGAAGAAAAACGTCACCGTCCAGCGCCTCGATACGGCCGAGGTTGACAATCGCGGCCGCTGAGTCGCCCGCGAACACCAGATCCCCGCCCTCCAGAAAGTCGTTATCGGTCACCTCCAGTGTGCTCCCGGTAAACCCCGCCGTATCGATCCGGCCATCCGGCCCCACCACGATGCCGTTCGGATTGATCAGAATCACACGGCCGTCGGCCCGCAGGTTTCCGTGGATCTCGCTGCCCAGGTGTCCCGTCACCCGGTTGAGGACGGCGCTGTCTTTACCCGGCTGGAAAAATTCCGCCAGCCTGCCGGGACCGATGGAAAAACCGTCCCAGTCGATCACCGCTTTCCGCGACCCCTGAAAAACGGTCAAGGTATCGGTACCCCGGGTCACGTCGACTTCACCGTGCCGCACCACATCGCCCATCGGCAGATCGGCCGCCGCGGGCACCGGGAGCCCGACGGCCATCAGGGCAAAACCAACAAGGATTAACAGCCGGGCCGGCAGACACGGAATACGTCGACAACGTTGGGGAAACCGGGGCATTCGATGCTTCACTTATGAGTTCCCGGCACTCTCCCGCACCCCGAAGCACAAAAAATTTTATTGTATTTCCGGTCCGAATCCAATGCCGGCTCCCTGGAGCCGCCCTGAATCAAACATTCGCAACCGGAATGGGTAACCCACAACCCGACCCCGAAAAAAGCATGCAAACCCAGGGGAACCAAACCCATGTTAGAGGTGGCCGTCATCGCAATGGAGTAGTTCCCAAGGATTCAATCACACCACCGGATACCGGTCAAACCGAAAGTACGATCCCCCCCGTCCCATTACCCCCATTTGGGTAATGGCCCCGGTTTTATGAAGCGAAGGAACACCGCAACCTCGTCGCCAATCGTTCACCGTCGCGAATCCCCGGCCAAACGCCTATGTCCTATCGGAGCGGCGATCACGAAGCCCGCACCCACAAACAGCGCCAGCCATACGGACAGACCCAGCGCGAGCAGCCCGTAGCCGGCAACCAGGGAAATGCCCGCCGCCAGCAGTGCGTAGGGCAACTGCGTCTTTACGTGATCCATCGGTTCGATCCCGCAGGATATGGAGGAAACAATGGTGGTGTCGCTCAACGGTGAACAGTGATCCCCGAACACCGCCCCGCCGAAAACCGCCGCCACCGTAGCCGCCACCAGGGGCACGGCCGCGGCGTTCCCGGCATCGCCGAGCGCCAGAGCCACCGGCAGCACGAGCGGCGTCAGCACGCCCATGGTCCCCCAGGAGGTGCCCGTGGTGAAGGAAATAGCCATCCCCGCCACAAACACCGCCGCCGGAAACACCGGGGCCGGAATCCGCTCGCCCACCAGGGCCAGGAGGGTCCCGGCGGCATCCAACTCCCGCAGTGTGCTGCTAAGCACCCATGCGCTGATCAGGATAAGGACCGGTACAAACAGCGCCGTAACGCCCTCCATAAACACCTCGCTTCCCCGGCGGCCGCCGCTTTCGGAACCGTTCAGTCCAAACGCCACCAGGCAGGCCAGGGCGCTCGCCGCCACCAACACCGTGGCCGCATCCGCCTCGCCGTAAGCCGCCGAAAGGGCCCGGAAACTCTCCGGAACGACCGCGCCGGCGCCGCTCAGGTATAGCCCGACCAGGATCCCGCCGATCAATACCGCCAGGGGAACGAGCGCCCGCGCCGGGCTCGCCCGCACGGCCGAATCCGGCAGTTCCTCCTCCGGCCGCGCCGCCGCTTCCGCCCGTCGCATCGGTCCCGGATTCCAGCCCCGCCACACCACCACCGCCACCAGCAGCAGCGTGAACCAGCAATAGAAATTGTAGGGCAGTGACTGCAGGAAAAGCGCGTACGGCTGCACCTCGCGATCCACCGCGGCAAACCCCTCCTGGATCATGGTGAGCTGGTAGGCGATCCAGGTGGAAACGATCGCCACGCAGGCCACCGAGGAACTGGTCGAATCCACCAGGTAAGCCAACTTTTCCCGGGACACGCCCGCCCGGTCCGCCATGGGCCGCATGGACCGACCCACCAGCATGCTGTTGGCCAGGCCGTCGAAGAAACAGACCAACCCAAACCCCACCACACCCGCCTGCACCCGCCGCGCCGCACCGCGTGCCGTGCCCACCCACCGCTGGAGCAGCGATTGCAACCCCCCGCCGTGTTCGAGCAGCGCGGCGAATCCCCCCAGGAGCAACGTAAAAACCAGGACACTGACCCGCCAGTCGCTCTGTACCGACGGGACGAGGTGATCCTCGAAAAAGGCGATGAACGCGGTCAAGGGATTGCCGTTACTGAGAATCACCGCCCCCGCAGCCGCACCCGAGAGCAGGCCGGCAATCACGCGCTGGGTAAAGAACACGATCGCAAGCGCAAGCACACTCGGCCACAAAGCGATCCACGGCGGCCCCCACCAGAACAGCGGCCATGTTACCAGGAAAAGAAGCGCCGCAACCCGTACCCGCCATGTATCCATTCCCCCGGGATACCGGCTCGGCCGCACGAATCAAGCCTGTATATATCCAAACAGGGACCCGCCACCGCCCCCCCACTTCGGGTTCCGGCGTCCTCGCACGGATCCTATCCTCCGCTTCCGCCAACACCCAATCAGTGCCCTGGCCGGGCGGAGGCCCGGCAGACCAGCAAGGCCATGACGTCACTCGTTTACGGCGATTCAGCAGTTTCAACTCCGGTGACCCAGTCCAAACCCTCCCGGTAGGGATTCGCCCCCGAGGCATCATCAATCCGGAAATTCGAAAGGATCGGCGATCCCCGAACACGGCACCCCAGCGCTTCCAGCCATTCGGCCGTCTTGTGATTCGAATTCCGAAACAGGTGGTAAGTGGCGTCGTACTGCACAAACTCAAGCGGCCCCCGGGAATGGTAGCGTTCCGGCACGTCGTTTTCCCGCCAGGCCAATTCAATCACCTCCCGCAGGTCAGCGACCCGCTCGGCTTCGGCATAAAACAGAACCGAACGCCGTCCGTAATCCCAAAGGCGCGATGGGCCTTCGCCCTCGATATCGGGAAGGCGCCGGCGCGCCAGGGCCGCCGGCCCCAGGCCGGTTACGGCACGCAGGCTCGAGATCGGCCCCCGCCGGGCCAGGGCGTAGTAGTTCCAGTTTCCAAAACCGTACTCCACCATCTCGCCCCCTTCCTTCGGCAACGCCAACCTTGTGTGACGCCCGTAGTCGGTCAGCACAACGGGCGCCGGGTTTCTCACATCCTCCGGCAATGCAACACGCCAGGCGCAACCAACCAGAAAAACCGGTGCCGTCAGGCACAGGATCAGGCCCGACTTCCCCGGGAATCCCCCGCCGGTCAATTTACCATTCATAGTTCCAGGAACGATAACAACCCGGACTGTCCGGGGAAATCTTTTTTTTCCCCGCCGATTGTTGTTGTTTCCGTCGTATCCCCCCGGATCTCCGAAAGACCGCATCCCATCGGCAGCACCGGACGTATCCAATTCCT
>PXDC01000239.1 GCA_003565135.1 Verrucomicrobiota bacterium | reverse complement strand
CTCCTGCTCGACGAGCCTCTCGCGGGTGTCGACGGCCGCTCGGCGGAATTGATCTTCAATGTGTTCGCAACGGCGAGGAAGGCCGGGCGCACGCTCATCCTTGTAACCCACGACCTGGCCAGCGCGGAAAAGTACGCCGACCGCATCGTCCTGCTCAACCGCACGGTGGTGGCGGAGGGCGCCCCCGGCCGGGTCTTGACCCTCGAGAACCTGGCCAAGGCTTTCGAAGGGGGATTCATTCCCGCCCGATATGAAAGGTGACGCCGTGCACGCGAGCCTGATTCCCCTGGTGGCGACCGATACGGGCCGCCTTTACGCCTGGGGGGAGGCCCTGGTCGACTGGCTTATCGCGGTGCTGATGCTGCTGGTCAACCTCTTGCCGGACCGATTCTCGGAGCCTTTTCAATACGGTTTCATGCAGCGGGCGCTGCTCACCTCGATCGTGGTGGGGGCGGTGTGCGGGGTCCTTTCGTGTTTTGTGGTCCTGAAGCGCTGGGCGCTCCTGGGCGACGCCATTTCCCACGCCGTGCTTCCCGGCGTCGCCCTGGCCTACCTGTTGAACCTGCCCTTTTTCCTCGGCGCCTTTGTTTCCGGCGCCGTCACCTCCCTGGGGATCGGCGCGATCGAGCGCAACACCCGGATCAAGGAGGATGCGGCCATGGGTATCATGTTCACGGGCGCTTTCGCCCTCGGGGTGGTCATCATCAGCCAGATCGCCACCTCCACCCACCTGATGCACATCCTGTTCGGCAACGTCCTCGGAGTTCGGACACCCGTGCTGCTGCTGACGCTGGCGGCGGGGAGTATCACACTCGCCACCGTGTTTCTGTTCTACAAGGAGTTTCTCCTCTACGTATTCGACCCGGTCCAGGCGAGCGCCCTGGGGATGAACACGGCACTCCTGCATTACGGCCTCATGCTCCTCCTGACCCTGACCATCGTGGCCAGCCTGGAAACGGTGGGTATCATTCTGGTGGTGGCGATGCTGATCACGCCGGGCGCCACCGCTTACCTCCTCGTCAACACCCTTCCCCGCATGATGGCGGTGGCGGCGTTGGTCGGAGTCGTTTCGGCCGTAGCCGGACTCTACATATCCTTCGACCGGAACATCGCCTCCGGGGGTACCATTGTCCTGGTGGCCACGGGAATCTTCGGGTTGGCGTTCCTTTTCGGGCCGCAGGGGATCCTGGCCCGCGCCTTGCGCCGCCGGGCCGCAACCGGTTCCTGCTAAAGGGCCTGTTCCTCGATTTCCCGGGCCAGGTCGACCACGGGAAAAAACATGTAGGCCTCGTAGAGTTCCCGGGCGATATCATGGGTCCGGAGCTGCAACTCCTGGAGGTATTCGTGCAACCCGGTCTCGAAAATGTCTTCCACGCTGCTGTAATTGAGCTCGTAGAGGAGGCGTCCGGCGAGTTTCCCGGCACGGTTGGAAAAGTGCCCTTCCCGCACCCCGGAAATCGCGCGGATACGGGCGTCCAGACTGCGCAGGCAGAAAAGAATCGATCGGGGGAAGTTCTCCGAGAGGATTAAGAACTCGGCCACGTTCCACGGCTGCACGTCGGCCCCGTAAATGTGGTGGTAGGCCTCGAATCCGCTGCAGGAACGCAACACCGCCATCCACTGCAGCGCGTCGATGGCACCGCCGACGTCGCGGCTGCTCGGAAGCAGGATGTGGTACTTGATGTCGACCAGGATATTGGTCTGGATGGCCCGCTCCAGGTAGCGACCGGCCTGGAGAAACTCCCAGCCCTCGTCACGCACCACGGTCGAGTCCCCCAATCCCTGCAGCAAAAGGGAACTCTGTTTGATCTCGCGGTAGAAGTCGTAGGGATCCGACGCCCACAGCTTTTTCGCGTTCTGCGACCGGATGTAATGATAGAGGCGGTTGATTTCCTCCCAGATCTCGGTCGAGATCTTATCCCGGACCATCCGCGCGTTCTCCCGGGCGGTAACGATGCAGGAGAGAATGGAGCTGGGGTTTTCCGTGTTGAAGGTGAGAAAATCGGTGACGTTCTCGCTGTCCGCCTGCCGGTAAAGCTTGTAGAAGAGGGGGTCGTCGCCCGTGCTCCGGATCAGGGGCTCCCAGTGGGCCGTGATCCGGTTGTCATCCAACCGCTCCAGGTCGAGGAGCAGCTGCAGGTTCACGTCGACCATGCGGGCGACGTTTTCGGCCCGTTCGATGTAACGACTGAGCCAATACAGGCAATCGGCGACTCGCGAAAGCAGGATCATGCGCGTCCTTTCCGGTTCGATGTTCTTGGTTCGGTGTTCACGATTCCATATTCCCGTTTCGGTGCTTCGGCCCTCTTACCGATCTCACTCATCCCCGTAGAGCACCCAGGTATCCTTGCTGCCTCCGCCCTGCGAGGAATTCACCACCAGCGATCCCTTGCGCAGCGCCACACGGGTCAGGCCCCCGGGGATGATGCTGACCTCCTCGCCGCAGAGAATGTACGGGCGAAAGTCGATGTGCCTCCCTTCAAAAGTCCCGTCGCAGTAGGTCGGATGCCGGGAAAGGGAGATGGTGGGCTGGGCGATAAAGTTCCGCGGATTCGCCCGTATCAAATCACGAAATTCCTCGATCTCCCGGCGGCTCGACTTGGGGCCGACCAGCATCCCGTAACCGCCGGACTCGTTGACGGATTTCACCACCAGTTCGGGCAGATGATCCATGATGTACCGCAGATCCTTCTTTTCCGACGCGAGGTAGGTCGGCACATTGGGAATAAGCGGATCCTCGTCGAGGTAGTACTTGATCATGCGCGGCACAAAATAGTACATGGCCTTGTCGTCGGCCACCCCGGTGCCGATGCAATTGGCCAGGGTCACGTTCCCGGCCTGAACCGCGCCGACCAGGCCCGGAACACCGAGCAGCGAATCCTTCCGGAACACCGTGGGGTCGAGAAAGTCGTCGTCGATTCTCCGGTAGAGCACGTCCACCTGGCGCAGACCCTGGGTGGTTTTCATGAAAACCTTGCGATCGCGGATGCACAAGTCCCTCCCTTCCACCACCTCGATGCCCATCTGCTGGGCGAGAAAACAATGCTCAAAGTACGCGCTGTTGTACACCCCGGGAGTCAGGACCGCACACACCGGGTGTTCCTTGCCGCCCGGGGCGACGTACCGCAACGTCTTGAGCAGTTCCTTCGGGTAGGTCGCCACGGGCCGCACGCCGGCGTTGCTGAACAGGTTGGGGAACGCCCGCTTCATGGCGATGCGGTTTTCCAGCACGTACGAGACCCCGGAGGGCGTCCGGCCGTTATCCTCCAGCACCAGGTACTGCCCCTGGTCGTCCCGGATAAGATCGGTGCCGCACACGTGAATATAGATATTCCGGGGCACCTCGATGCCGGCAAACTCGGGCCGGAAATGACGGGCCGAGCGCACGTAGGCCTCCGGTACGGTGCCGTCGCGGACAATCTTCTGATCGTGATAAATATCGTGGAGGAAGCAATTGAGGGCCCGTATCCGCTGGGTCAATCCCCGCTCCAGGAAGTGCCATTCGGTGCTCGGGATTATGCGCGGCACCAGGTCGAAGGGAAAGATCCTCTCGGTGCCCTGGGCGTCGCCGTAAACCGTAAAGGTCACACCCTGCCGCCAGAGCGACAGGTCGACCGCCTGCCGTTTTTGCTCGAAATCGTCCGGGGCCAGCTTCCGGAAACGCTCGTAAAGTCGCCGGTAATGGGGCCGGACCCGGTCGCCTTCGGCAAACATTTCATCGAAAAAACCATCTGTCCTGTAATCCTGGAATAACATAACTCGAAAGCGCCAAAAACGGTCCGGCGACCGGAAACCGACGGGACGGACGCGCGAACACTGATAGCGGATCGTACCCCGAACGGCAATGCAAGCGTCTTCTTTTTTTGTCTTGAACGCCACGGCGGCACTTGGGCATGGTGATGGATTCGCGCATTCCATGACGTCGCTACAATCCTTAAAAATTCTGGTGGTCGGTTCCGGCGGCCGCGAGCACGCCCTCGTCCAGGCCTGCCGCAACAGTCCCCTCTGCCGCGAGGTCATCGCCGCACCGGGCAACGGCGGCATCGCGCGGGACGCCCGCTGTTTCCCCGTCGCCGCGGACGATTTACCGGGGCTGGCCCGCCTGGCCGCGGAGGAGGAGACCGACCTGGCCATTATCGGCCCGGAAGTCCCGCTGAGCCTCGGACTGGCCGACCGGCTCCGCGAAAACGGTATCCTCGTGTACGGTCCCGGACAGCGGGCCGCCCAACTGGAGGCGAGCAAAATCTTCACCAAGGAATTGCTGGAGAAATACGGTATTCCGACGGCGCAATCGCGCACTTTTTCCGGCAGCGACGAAGCCCGGCAACACCTGGAGGGGCGGACGGAATTTCCCGTGGTGATCAAGGCCGACGGCCTCGCGGCGGGAAAAGGTGTACTCATTGCGCACAACCGGGATGAAGCGGCCGAAGCGGTTCGCTTGTGCCTGGACAAGGATGCCTTCGGCGAGAGCGGCCGTTCCATCCTGGTGGAGGATTACCTCGAGGGCGAAGAAGCCTCCATTCACCTGATGGTTTCCGGAAACGCCTTCGTCACCCTGCCGACCAGCCAGGACCACAAGCGGATCGGCGAAAACGACACCGGTCCCAACACGGGGGGGATGGGGGCGTACTCCCCCGCCGCGGTGGTCGATTCCCTGACCATGGAAACCATCCGGCAACAAATCATCCGCCCCTCGGTCGACGCCATTGCGGCCGAAGGCCTCGATTTCCGGGGAACCCTTTTTATCGGACTGATGCTGACCCCTTCCGGTCCCAGGGTGCTGGAATTCAACGTGCGCTTCGGCGACCCGGAAACCCAGGTGATCCTTCCACGGATGGAAACCGACCCGCTCGAGCTCATGCTGGCCTGCGCCCGCGGGGACCTCAGCGAGCGCGAGTTGAAAATCCGGCCGGAAACCGCGATCTGCGTGGTCGTCGCCGCCGGCGGTTACCCGGGAAGCATCCGCCGGGGCGACCCGATCGAACTCCCCCCGACACTCCCGCCGGACGCCTATATCTTCCACGCCGGAACCGCCGTCGACGAACAGGGTCGTATGACCACGGCGGGAGGCCGCGTGCTGGGGGTCACCGTTCTCGGCGAGACCCTCCCCGCGGCGGCGCGGCAGGCGTACGCGCTGTGCGACCAGGTCCGCTTTGCGGACCGGTATTTCCGGCGCGATATCGGCGCCCGGCAGATCGAACGGGAATCCGGGCAACGCATGGATTTCAGCGACACCGAAAGCTCCTCCGCCTGACATGATGAATAAGACGATCACCAAACGCGCCGTCGCGCTCCTCGCCGCTATCGTCATGGGGGGCGGCATGGCGCTGAAACACGGCGACGCGACGCCGGTCGAGCTCGGTGAGCTGTGGGCCGATCCGGAAATCTTCGCCCCCGAGTTCTTTCCCGAATCCGAATCGGTTTCGCCCGAGGACATATTCATTTCCGGACTTGAACAGCGGTTTCCCCACCGCGTGTCCCGGGAGGAACCCGAGCTGGACCCGGGCCCTTCCCGGGATCCGCACGTGGTGGAGCTTTTCGAGGGCGTCTCGTACGTGCGGGTTTACACCCTGCCGCAAGCCCTTCCCGTCCTGGAGCAACTGGTGGCGGAGCGTACCCTGGTTATCGATCTGCGGAACGTACGGGCCGGACGAGACGACGCCCTGGCCCTGGGCGGGTTGCTCGCCTTGAACGATACCGTAAGCCTGGCCCTGAGCGAGCGGACCCCGGCCAACGGCGCCGAGATTCGGGACACCGTCCTGCCCATCGAGCCGGCCGGCCTGCGGCGGCCCCTACAGCCGG
>PXDC01000201.1 GCA_003565135.1 Verrucomicrobiota bacterium | reverse complement strand
TACCAGTCTTCGACGCCGGGTTCCTCCCCGGGGCAAAAGGTGCAGGTTTCGTGGGAGAAGCGGGCCACCGCGACCCGGAAGTCGCGATCGGCGGTCTCGTTTGCCGGCGCGGGAAGCGACAGAGCGCCCGGGAAAGCGACGAAAACGACAAGGATCCAGGAGGTCGCTCGCGGGAGTAAACGCATGGCCGCGATACTTGTCCGACACCGGGTCCGAGGCAAGGAATTTTCCCGTCGTCGGCCGTTTCGGGCCGGAGTCGCGCCCGTTCGGCCCGGCCGGAGTTTGCCCCGGATCGGGCGAATGACGATGGCCCGTCGCGTTTCCGTTCGACGTGCGGGTCCGGCGACGGGTGTGCGGGACCGGAACTCAGTCGATGGGGTACGCCTCGAGGTGCTTTTTCACCTTTTCCTTGCGCAGGTGGGCGAATACGGGAAGCCCGTTATCGTACGGGACGGGTATCTCACCCTGGATCAGGGGGAGGGCGTACTTATAAAACTGGTGGTTCATACTCACCCCGTCTTCGTGAATCCAGTCCCTGGGCAGTTCCTTGATGCCGTTGGCCACCTCGGAAAGAGGCGCCAGCCCGGTTTCGCAGGTATACTGGTCGGAATCGCCCCGCAGCAGGGTGACCATCTTGTCGGTCTCCCCGTTGATGGCGGCGCGAACCGCAGCCTGGCCGGCGAGGAAGGCTTCGTCGCTGTCGGTCTTGGAGATGTGCGTGGCGGCGGCGCGCTGGGTGTAGCCGAGGCGGGCGGCCCGGGCCTTGAGGCCGAGGTTTTCCTCCAGGAGATTTTGCAGGTAATCGCCCGCTCCTCCGAGTGCGGCGTGGCCGAAGCTGTCGCTCCCCGCCGACGTGGTCGAGACGTAGTTGCCGTCCTTGTCCACCAGGCCTTCCCCGACCACGATCAGACAGTATTTTTCCCGGCGCAGCACCCGCTGTACGTCCTCGATGAATTTATCGGGCGAGAAGGCGACTTCGGGGAGGTAGATGAGGTGCGGGGGGTCGTGGGGCCGGTCTTTGCCCTTGGCGAGCGAGGCGCCCGCCGCGATCCAGCCGGCGCTGCGGCCCATCACCTCCAGGATGGACACGAGGTCGCCTTGTCCCATGGCCGCGTTGTCGCAGGCCATCTGGCGCACGATGGTGCAGATGTGTTTGATCACGCTCCCGTACCCGGGGCAGTGATCGGTGTGGACCAGGTCGTTGTCGATCGTTTTGGGAATACCGATCACGCGCAGGTCGAAACCGCGTTCGTCCGCGAGCTTCGAAATCTTGTCGGCGGTATCCTGGGAATCGTTGCCTCCGGCGTAGAAGAAATACCGAATGTTGTGCGCTTCGAAAACCTGCAGCACGCGTTCGAAATCCTGCTGTTTCTTCAACTTGTAGCGACAGGTTCCCAATGCCGCGCCCGGTGTGTAGCGCAGCCCGCGGATGGTCTGCTGGGATTCGGCGGCGAGATCGACCAATTCTTCGTTCAGGATTCCGAGAACGCCGTTGAGGCCGCCGTAAATTTCCTCGATGCACTCATGGTTGAGAGCCTCTGAAACCGCGCCGGCCAGGCTCGAATTGATCACGCAGGTGGGGCCTCCGGACTGGGCCACCAAGCAATTTCCTGTTAACTCTGGCATAAAAATGTCTTGTGTACGTTCGAATTTCTTTTCCGCTTTACGAAAAGGGAAATCCCCGCCCTATGGCAAACTTTATTTCACCCTCGCCGCATCGCTACAAAGCATTCATACTCGTCGGGTTAATGGAGTCGCGCCGGCATTTCTCAACCCGGGCTTGCGCCCTCGACGCCGAAATGCAGAATGGCTGCCATGAGCGGGAAAACGCTTTTCAGCAAGATCATCGACCGGGAGATTCCGGCGAAAATCGAACACGAGGACGATCACTGCGTCGCCATTCACGATATCAATCCCCAGGCCCCGGTGCATCTGCTCATTATTCCCCGGAAACCGCTTTCGCGCGTCGGGGACGCCTCCCCGGAGGATCAGGCGCTGCTGGGCCACCTCATGCTGGTGGCGGGCCTGCTGGCTCGAAAACTTGATTTGGCGGAGGGGTTCCGGCTGGTGGTCAACAACGGCCCCCACGGGGGCGAGGACGTGCCGCACCTTCACGTTCACATGCTGGCCGGACGCCGGCTGTCCTGGCCGCCCGGTTGAAGGGGGCCCGGTTTCGCGCCGGTTTCAGGCCCGGGCCTGGTGCAGGGTGACGATGCTGCCGGTCATGGCCCGGGCCCGGACGTGGTGGAAACCCGCCGCCTCGATCTCCGCCGAGATGCGTTCCGCCGGCGGAAACCCCTCGATCGATGTGTTGAGGTATCGGTAGGCGGACTCGTCACCGCTGATGCGGCCGGCGAGACGGGGAAGAATGTGGCGGAGGTAGGGGAAATAAAACGGGCGGATCCAGCGGGCGGGCTGAGTGAATTCGAGTACGTAAAGGCGACCGGTCCCTTTTTTCAGAATGCGCCTCATTTCCGCCAGGCCGCGCCCGCGGTCGGTGAGGTTGCGCAGGCCGAAGGAGATGGTGGCCGCGTCGGCCGTTCCCGCCTCCATCGGCAGGTCCAGGACGTCGCCCAGGACAAAGTTCAGGTTCGGACAGGGCTGGCGCCGCCGCTTCTTTTTCTCCGCCTCGTCCAGCATCGGGCGGCAGAAATCGAGACCGAGGATTTCGACCTCGGGGGGGAGCGCCCGGCGCAGGGCGAAAGCGACGTCGCCGCTCCCGGTCGCGAGGTCGACCACGCGAGACGGGCGGGCGGCGGCGACCGCCCGGACCAGGGCGCGCCGCCAGGCGAGGTCGACGCCGCCGGTCAGGAGGTGGTTGACCAGATCGTAGCGTCCGGCGATCCGCCCGAACATCCGGTTGACGGCGACCGGGTCGGGACCGGGAGCGGTTTCCGGTCCGGGCTTGTCCCGGTGGTTGTTGTCGTTCATTCCTTTTCCGAATCCTCGCTTCCGCCCGATCGCCGGTAGCTTTGGAGCACCCACCGCGAGAGCTCGCGGTCCGGGTTGCGGGCGGTTTCGGCCCCGATGTTGAAACGGGTCTGCCCGGTGTTGCGGGCGATCAGTTTGAGACCGTGCTGGAAATCGCGGAAGCGGTTTTCGCAGAGGGCGCGGATCGTCTTGTCCGTTTGCAGGCTCTCCTCCACCAGGTGGTGGACGGCGTCATCGGCAAAAACCAGCTCCATGCCGTGTTCGGTGTAGAAGCGTCCGGCGAAGCGTTCGATTTCGTCGCGGAGGAGTTTCTTCTGAGAGCTCTGGTTGTCCTGGAGGAGTTCGCGGAGGGCGCTTTCCGGCTCCCTTACGGCGCGTCCGTCGAGGACGAACTTTTTAATGGAAGTCGATGGCAGTTCGTATTTGAAGTTGCGGAAAATTTTCTCGAGCACGGTCATGAGGCCGCGGGCACCGGTTTTTTCGCTGTCCGCACGGGCGGCGATCTCCGCGATGGCATCGCCGCCGATGTCGCATTCGATGCCGAATCCGCGGAAGTCGGTGCGGTACTGCTCGAGGATGCTGCCCTCCGACTGGCTCAGGATCTGTTCCAGGTCGCCGCGGGTCAGCGGCGAGCACGAAATGCGGACGGGCAGGCGCCCGACGAATTCCGGCTCGAAACCGTAGTCGATAAAATCCGAGGTTTCGGCGTGCGCCAGGTATTCCGTCGGTGCCCTGTCCGCGGCGCCTCCCGGCTGGGCGAAACCGATCTTCCCGCTTTCCATCCGTTTCTTGACGTTCTCGCCCAGGGTCCCGAAGGCGCCGCTGACGATGAAGAGGATGTGGCGTGTGTTGATGGTGCGTTTGCCGGCGCGGCCGCCTCGCTGCATTTCCATCATGGCCTGCATCTGCCCCATGATATCGGTCTGGCTGTTGCGGTTGACCTCGCTTTCCTCCATCAGTTTGAGGAGGTTGATCTGCACGCCGCGTCCGGATACATCCCGCGCGCCCGCGCCGGCCTGACCGGCGATCTTGTCGATCTCGTCGATGTAGATGATTCCGTATTCGGCCAGGTCGACGTTGCCGTCGGCCGCCTTGACCAGGTCCCGTACCAGGTCCTCCACGTCGTGGCCCACGTAGCCCGTTTCGGAGAATTTGGTGGCGTCGGCCTTGACGAAGGGGACGCCGATCAACCGCGCGATACAGCGCATGAGGTACGTTTTCCCGACCCCGGTCGGTCCCAGCAGGAGAATGTTCTGCTTGGCGTATTCACGCTCCGTCAGGTCCGGGTTTTCCAGGCATTGCCGGACGTGGTTGTAATGGTCGCAAATCGCGACCGACAGGACCTTTTTGGCGTCGTCCTGGCGAATGACAAAGCGGTCCAGATAGTCCTTGACCTCCCGCGGCTTGAGGTTGAAATCGCGGATCCGCTTGAGGATCTCGCGCTGTTTTTCCGAGGTTTTTTCCTCCGTGGGCGGTTCGTTGCCCGCGCCCGATCCCGGTGTGGGCGGAGGCTGCGAGAAAAAGGAGCTCGCCCCCTGATTTCTCAGCATTTCCTGGAACTGTTTCTGCATTTCCTCGAAAGGATTTTTCTCTTCTTTGTCACTCATAAGGCAGCGGTTGGTAAAATCGGTTTGCTATTGACGCAATCTCTAGAATATGAGAGATTTATCGAAAGCCACTTGTAATGACTGAAAATATGTCCTCTTATAAATGGCGAGGAGATCACTATGGCTGAAAATCTAACGAAACGCGATATCGTTCTGAAGATATACCAGAAAACGGGATATTCCCAGAAAGAAGTCCGGGACACCGTCCAGATGACACTGGATACGATTGCCGACGCGTTGAGCGATGGAAGAAATGTCGAACTGAGGAATTTCGGGGTATTCGAAGTGCAGAAACGCAAGGCCCGTGTGGGGCGCAACCCGAACAAGCCCGATAAGGACGTCATTATTCCCACCCGCGCGGTGGTCAAGTTCAAGGCGGGTAAGGTTTTGAAAACCCGCTTGAAGAAGCTCGACCTGGACAAGCTGGAGCACTGACCGTTTTCGGCAATGTTTGAACGTTTGCCGGGATTCAGGGATTTTTATCCCGAGGAATGCGCTGTTCGCAATCACTGCTTCCGCCACTGGCGCGCGGCCGCGCGGCGCTTCGGGTTCTCGGAGTACGACGGGCCGCTGTTGGAGTCGCTGGACCTTTTCCGCGCCAAGTCCGGCGACGAAATCGTCGGGCAGTTGTTCAGTTTCACCGATCGGGGCGGCCGGGAGGTTGCCTTGCGGCCGGAGTTGACGCCGTCGCTCGCCCGGATGGCGGGCGCCCGGGCCAACTCGCTCAAAAAGCCGGTTAAATGGTTCGGTATCGGCGAACAATTTCGCTACGAACGCCAGCAGCGCGGGCGCTTGCGTTCGTTTTACCAGTTTAATGCCGACATCCTGGGCGAACCCGGACCGGAGGCCGAGATCGAGTTGATCGCCCTGCTCATTCACAGTTTCACCGCATTCGGGCTGACGGCGTCGGATTTTGCCGTGCGGTTGAGCGACCGGGATCTCTGGCTGTTTTACCTGCGGGGCCGGGGGCTGGACGACGAAGCCTGTGCCGGTGTGCTCGCCGTGGTGGACAAGATGGGGCGTGAACCGGAGGCGAAGACCCGGGAGAAGCTGGAGCCCTTCTTCGGCGGGGAGAGCGGAAATTTCCTGCGGGAGATCGGCACGCTGCGCGAACTGAAATCGGTCGACGAGATCGGAGATTTCCTGCGCGCAAAAGCCGCCGACAGCACCCTCCGGGAGGGGATCGAACAGCGGCTGGCCGAGTGGCGGACGCTCCTTTCCGGTCTCGATGCAATGGGGCTCGACTCATTTGTCCGCATCGACCTCGGGATCGT
>PXDC01000038.1 GCA_003565135.1 Verrucomicrobiota bacterium | reverse complement strand
CTTCTATCGGTCCTCGATTCATGTCCCCACTCTTGAGCGGGGGCGCCATACGGTGAGCTTTTTCCTGCCTCCGGAAGTCGTTTCGCGGGACCGGATTTCCGGAGATCCCCAAGCATACCTTGTAAAACTTTCCGTTGACGGGGTGGAGCAGGCGTTTTCCTCGAATGCCATGTCGAGTATCCTCGAGCGGGATTCCGTGCGGGAGAATTTTCAGGGTCGCATCGAGAGCGAAGCGGGGGCCAACGACGGAGTCCTGCTGCCGACCCACCTGACGCCTTTCGCCCACGACCGGCGGTACCTGCGCGACATGCCGTCGGTTCGGCGGACCGGCGAACGGTAAGCTGCACACAGTTAAATAATTAGTATGAGTTCTCAAAAATTTGCCCAGGTTATCGATTGCGGAGCCACCCACGTTTCGGCCGGATTTTTCTCCGGCAAGGATGGGTCGGTCACCCTGGAGGGATTTTTTACGGAGAGTATCGGTTGCGAGTTCTCCAGCGACGAGGAGTGGATTTCGGCCGTGTTCCAGGGGGTCGAATCGATTCATCGCCAACGGAAGTTTCGGGGCGGCGTTGCCCTCATCGTTCCCGGCCACCTGCTTCTGACAAAGTTTCTCAAAATTCCCCATGTCGCCAAATCCAAGCGCGACCAGATCGTCCGGTTCGAGGCCCAGCAGAATATCCCCTTCCCCTTGAACGAGGTGGTCTGGGATTACGAGGTGGTGGCGGATGACGGGGCGGAGTTCGAAGTCGCCCTGGTGGCGGTCAAGCTGGATATCATCGACCGGCTCTGTGCCGAGATCAGCCGCCTGGGAGTCGAGGTGCAACTGGTCGAGCCCTCCTGCATGGCGCAGTACAACGCTTTTTGTCACACCCACCCGGATGCCGGGGAAAATATCCTGATCGCCAATATCGGCGGCAAGTCCACCAACCTTCTCTTTATCAGCGAAAGCGGCTTTTTTGTCCGCAATATCAGTTTGGCCGGAAACAGCCTGACGCAGGCGATCGCCGATGAATCGGGCCAAGCGCTCTCCGATGCCGAGGCGGCGAAGTGGGAGTTGGTCGGGTCCGCTTTTGAAGGCGGGGAACCCGAGGGTCTGCAGAAGCATCTGGATTCCTTTTTCCGGCGGTTGGTCATGGAGACGACCCGGTCCATAGTCAATTTCCGCCGGCAAAGCGGCGAGGAGAAGATCGACCGGATCTACCTGACCGGCGGCGGCTCGCTGGTTCCCGGCGTTGCCGAACACCTGAATGAGAAGCTCAAGCAGCCGGTCGAGTATTACACCCCGCTGGATTCGATCAATCTCGGGTCCGGGGTCGATGCGGAATTCGCTTCCGGTTACCAGCACAACATCGGCGAACTGCTCGGGTGCGCCCTGCGGGAACTGGGCGAATCCAAGACCCATTTCAACCTCCTCCCGCCCCTGATCGCCCGGCAGATGCGTTTCAGGAAAAAGAAGCCGTTCCTGGTCGCCGCTGCCGTTGTGCTAATCGGCGCCGCTTTCCTGCCGATTTACAGCGCCGCCCACACCGTGTTGATTTTCGAGGATAAGATCGCGGAGCTCGACGCCAGGCTGAATCCCCTGCAGCGCGTGTACCGCGATTATTCGGATACCCGCGACAAAATCGAGGAAACCCGCAACCAGATCGCCGCACTCAAGGGCCTGAGCGAATCGCGGGCCAACTGGATCGACTTTTTCGGTGACCTTCAGGAGCGTTTGACTACCGTCGAGGACGTTTGGATCGAGCGGATGGAGGTGGTTCGTTCCAACGGCGCCCAGCGGGCCCGCGCCGGTGGCGGAGGGGGATTGTTTGGCGGGCAGCAGGAACAGGCCCAGGAGCGCCCGTCCAATGGCGAGGTCCGCTTGCGGATTACCGGACGGATGCTCGATCGCGAGAATCCATTGGAACGCGCCAGCCAGGATACCCGTGCACGTGTCAGCGCCCTGTTCGAAAGTGTCCTTGAATCTCAATACATAAGCGGCAAGCGCGATGAAGTTTTCGATACGAGTAATCCGGGTATCCTGCGGTTCGAAGTGACGCTGGTGGTCGATCCGGAACGGCCTCTCTGAGCTAATATTATATGAATTGGTATAAGCGAAATCCCATTTTTTTCTCGATCCTGATCCTCCTGGGGATTGTGTTCGTTCTCGAAATCATTTTTTTCATGCGGCAAAGGAATGAAGCCGAGGAGGTGCGCCAATCCTACGAGTCGAAGCTCCAGGAGTACGACCGCCTGAGGGAGCACAATCCTTCCCTGACCCGGGAAAACCTTCAGCTCGCCGCACAGGACCTCGAGCGCGTCGAAGCGAATCTCGATGAAATCCGGGTCGCGCTGGGAGCCGAAGCCGATGTTTCCGAATTGTTTGAGAATCCGCCGGCCGACACCACCCAGGCGTTCTTCGATATTACTTCGTTCGTGGATGATTACCGCGACAAGGCCCGGTCCGTGGTTCTCGACAGCGGCGAGCGGATGCGATTCCGCGATGACGAATACTTCGGGTTTTCCCGCTACCGGAATTCCGGACCGCCGAGCCAGCTGATCGAGAGCGTTTTCAAACAGCGCCAGATCGCGGGGTACCTTCTCGATACCCTGTTCGAAGTGCGGCCGGTCGAGCTGGTGCGTTTCCGCCGCGGCGACGTCGCCGCGCGCCGGGATGTCAGCGCCCCTTCCTCCGAAGGGGGTGACGTCTTTACCATTCCGGCCGGCATTTCCGCCCGGATCCCTGATTTTGTCGATACCTACGAGTTTCAAGTCACTTTCAAAGGATACACGTCGACCTTGCGCGATTTTCTGAACCGGCTCGCGACGTTCGAAATGCCCCTGCTCGTGCGCAGTGTGGAGGTTCAGCCGGCGGAAGCCGAGCGCACCGGGCGTCGTGAGAGACGGGACGAGGACGAGCGCGCCTCGGAAACCGACGAAGGGGGCCCCGTACCCATTGTTGACGCCAATCTTTCCCAGTTCGTGGTCACGATTGAATTCATCGAACTGGTCGGCGCCTCCGAATAACACGGCCGCCTCATAACTGGTGATTACACATGTTAAGTAAGAATTACGACAAGGTCATTTTCGGGATTTCCGTCCTCATTCTCATTGGGTTTTCCATCGTTTTTTTTCAGCGAGGGCAACAGATCGTGGAGGAGCTCGACACGGAAATTCCCATGGTTGAGAATATTCACGACTACGAGATGACCCCACAGGTCGAGCTCGACCTGGAGGTCCACAGCTGGGCCGGTCCGCAATCGCAAAGTGCGGGGGCCGATTGGATCTACGACGTGTTTACGCCGCCGACTATCTATTACCACGAGGCGCAGGACCGGTTCGACGTGCGGCAGCCGGACCGGCTCGAGGACCGTGAAGAGATCATTGATGTCGAGTTCGTCGGCTTCGAAGAGGAGCCTTACCGTATTCAGCTCACCGGTTATGCCGGGCGGGAGGGGGATTACCTGATCACCTTCCTCAACCGGGAAACCGGGGATGTCATCGTCACGCGCCGGGGGCGCGAGATATCCGACGCCGACATCCGTATCGAAGACTTCCGCGTGACACGCGAGGAAGCCAATGGCGTAATCAGCCGTATCGCCCGTGCCGTAATCCTGGATCAACGGTCCGGAGAGGAGGTCGAGCTCTCGGAGGAGGAAACCAAGTACCTCGACGAACCGGCTATCGTCGTACGGACGAGCGAGGACCCGCCCCGGACGATCAACGCCCGTCCCGGCGAAGCTTTCGAGGTGGGGGAATTCACCTATCGTGTCGAGGAATACACGGTGGATCCGCCCAGCATCGTGATGTCAAAGGCGTCTCCGGAACGAGAAGAGCCCGAACGCGAAACATTGAACCCCGGTGACCGTCTCTGATCATTAACCCCCTGCCCGTTTCGGCATCAATCGGCCTGGAAGTAACGGACTCTCCGGGGATTCTGCCGATTTTTCCAAATTTATCTTTGCCTTTTATTCTGAAATCATCCTTCAATTGTCCCGAATTATGAAAAAACACCGAGCGACGAAAACACTGCTGGCATTTCTATCCTGTTGCTTGATCCTGGGCTCCGGCCTGGCTGTGACCGAACTTTCCGCTGAGACCGATACCCAGGCCAAGATTCGCTTGATGTCGGAAGCGTTGACTGCACGGAACGCCGGTGATCTGGATACCGCCAAGGATAAACTCGAACAATTGCTGGAGATCGCCCCGGACGACCAGGGTGTCCGCCGCCTCTTGGAGAACGTCGAAACTGCGATGGCCGAAGCCGACGATGAACCGGCTCCCGCCGCCGCCGAACGACCCCGGCAGGATCTGCGCCGTATCGAACTTTGGTCGCAGGCGGTGAATGCCCGCGGTGCGGGCAATTTTGACGAAGCCCGCCGGATCGCTGAAACCATCGGTGAGGAATATCCCCAGGACGGGCGCGTCGCCCCCTTCCTCGACAGTCTGGCCGATCGTCGTGTGGCCCTGGAAGAAGCCCGCCGTATCGAGGCCGTCAGTACGGATGCCCGTGCCGTCCTGGCCTCGGCGCCGGATTGGATCGCCGCCGGACGGTACGACCGTGCCATTGACGAGATCAACGCCGTCCTCGACGAACTCCCGGAGAACGTGCGGACGGTTACGCTTATCTCCGAATTGAAGAAAAAACGCTCCGAGGCGACCGCCCGCAAGGCGCTGGCCCAGTTGCAGCAGGGCCGGGTCGACGAGGCTGAACAGACCATTGCCATCTACCACGAATTTGAAGAAACCAACCGTGAGGCCCGGCAGGTGGCCCGCGAAGTGGATCGCGGTCTGGACGATCCCAGCTACATTCCCATCGAGGAGGTCAGTCCCGATTATCCGGCGGAAGCCGAACGGGTTCAGCGCATGTTGCGTCGCGGACGCGCACAGTTCATTAATGGCGACCTCCTGGGAGCTGAGGATACCTTCCGCCGCGTCGAGGCCATCGACGCGAATAATCCCCAGGCCAAAGCCTTTTTGCAGCGCATCTCCGACGAACGTGCCTCCGGAGCCCACCTGAACCGGCAGAAAACCCGCGCCCAGTTGCTGGAGGAAGTCGCCGATGCCTGGCAGCGTCCGCAGATTTTCCTCGAGGACGAAGAAGAGATCGTGGAGGAAGAGGAGTCTCCCATCGAGGAGAAGCTGCGCGAAATCGTGATCCCCAGCGTGAATTTCACCGACGTGCCCTTGCGGCGTGTCGTGTCTACCCTGAACGATATATCCCGCGAATACGACGATGACGATGAGGGTGTGAATATTGTTCTTCGCGATCCCGACGGTCTGGATCCGGAGATTTCCATTACCCTTCGCAACATGGCGCTGGGACGAATTCTTGATTTTCTCCTGGAGGGTTCCGGCTTCATGTACGAAGTCCAGGAGGATGTGGTGGTCATCCTTCCCGCCGACGATATTCGAACCGATATGGAGACCGAAATTTTCGCCATCGATCGGGCCACCCTCATCCGTATGACCGGGGCGGATACCGCCGGGGCCGATGCGCCGGATGACGATCCTTTCGCTTCGCCCGACGAAACAACGGATGCTCCCGCCGCCGGACAGACCAGCCGCAGGCTGCAGAACTTTCTCCGCAGCGCCGGCGTCAGCTTCCCGTCGGGGGCCGGGCTCGTTTACGACGGCTCCGCCATCATTGTCACCAACACCCGCCGCAACCTGGACCGGATCCGCAACCTGCTCTCCCGTTACGCCGACATCCGGCAGGTCGAGATCGAGGCGCGTTTCCTCGAGGTCCAGCAGGGCTCCCTCGACGAACTCGGGTTCAATTACGACGTCCAGGGTGGCGGCCGCGCCCAGTTCGATCCCCAAACCGGATTGCCGAT
>PXDC01000482.1 GCA_003565135.1 Verrucomicrobiota bacterium | reverse complement strand
GGCGGCACCGGGGCGCCGGCCATGAGAACGCGGCGGAGGGAGGGCAGGCGGATCTCGTTTTGCCGGCAGTAGGCGCCGATCTTTTTCCAAAGCACGGGTGAACCAAAACTGTTGGTCACGCCGCAGGTCTGGATCGCCTCCACGATATGGGCGGGATTGACCGTGGCCGGCCGGCTGGGATTCATTTCCGGGACAACCGTGGTCATGCCCAGGGCCGGATTAAACAAGGCGAATACCGGCAGCATGGGCAGGTCCACCTCACCGGGTTCAATACCGTAATGATCCCGGATCGCGGCTACTTGGGCCTCAAACATGCCGTGTTCGTAACACACCCCCTTGGCGGGACCGGTCGAACCGGAGGTGAAAAGAATCGCGGCGGGATCGTCCGGAGCGCATTCGCAGGCGGGAAAAGGCTCGTCCTCCGTATTGCCGACGGCGGGTTCGCCGGCGCCCAAACGCACCGAAACCGTGCGAAAGGCCCGCGGAAACACCCGGCTGACAAGCCGGCCCAGAGGTATGGCGATCAACGCCTCCGGCCCGGTGCGCTCGACACAGCGCAAAAACCCGCGAATCCCCATCCCTGGGTCGATCACCACCGGCACGGCGCCGATCTTGAATAAAGCGAAAACAACCACAATCAAATCGCGACCCGGCTTCACCATCAGGAGCACCCGGCGTCCCCGCCGGATACCCCGGGACACCAAATAACGACATCGCCGGTCGACTGCGCGATTGAGTTGGGCGAACGTCATGTCCGAGTACGCAAGCACTCCGCCCTGCCGCCTCGGCAGACGGAGCGCCACCCGGTCGGGCTGGGAAGCGGCGCGCTCCGGGAGGAAACGGGCCACGTTGCTGGAGTGCTGGCTCTTGGCTTCCATAAAAAAATTAAGGCCGCCATCAATCGGATGGGCGGCCTTACTTGAAAATCCTAACCGGGCGGGATGACACCCGTCGGCTCAATAATCATAATAGGTAAACATGCCCCAAAGGAAACTCACGTTGTTGCCTGAGTACGGCGCGGCGGGATCCAGCTCCGCGCGGCGAAGCGCAAAGGTGTTTTTGGGAACGGGAGCGTAACTGCCTTGTTTGGACTCATACAACCCTCCCAACACGAGAGTGTGTTTCGTTCCCATACGTTCGCTCGTAACGCAAGAGGAGAACATGAAGGGGAGGACGAGCAAAGGGAGGAGAAGGAAGAGTTTTTTCAGTTTCATGTAGTCGAGATGAGTTTAATTCCTGTAAGGCATTCAAAGGAGCGACCCGGGCAAATTCAAGAACAAATCAGGCAAAAAAACCATAAGGTCATTCCAGCAGGATCACCCGCAGGCGCAGAAATCGACGAAATTCGCCGGATGGGTCCTCGATTCGCATGAAATCGCCCTGGTTATTGGGTTGGGTATTCTCCCTGGAGTCGTAGAGAATCTCGTCCCACATTTCCAGATCATTCGAAGCTTCAACGACATACGCGATATCGCTCAGATTCGGGTCCCGATGAAAAACAATCGCCGCTCCCTCCTCCGTGTACTCGACCTCCGGCAGGCCGGCGCGGCTTGCCTGCAGCGGATCCATTCCCAGCGCGTATTCCAGCAGGTTTTTCACCCCATCCTCGTCGGGATCCGCCTCCGGGCCGGCCACGGACTGATCCTCGGGATCGTCAAAATGGCTCGCCGCCCATTCGGCGTAGGTAAGGGTGGTCCCCGTTTCCCAGGTGACCCGCATGACCCGCCCGCCGTTCTCCTCCACCGTATCGACGGATGCGCTCAACGGGCCCGAATAGGGCCGGTAGGCCGTTCCGCGGAAATTCTCCTGGCCCGCGGCATCGCGCAGGAAGAAGCGGAAATCGGCACCACCGATCCGGCCGGCAAAATCCGATGCGCTCTCGACAAAGAAGCCGCCGCGGAACTCGTCGCCGGCCTGCAAATCGGCCACGTCCAGGAAAATCGACACGGTATTGCCCGCGCCCAGGTCCCCGGCGAATCCGCTCGTCCCGGACAGCCGCAGCAGGGCGTTTCCGCTGTCGGTCCGGTTTTCGTAATCCGGAGATCCCGTGCCGCCGAAGACAAACGCCGCCCCAAGCCCGGCCTGCGGGTCGAAGGTTGAGGCATCGAGAATGCCGGCCGATCCCCCCCCGGGAGCGACGCGACCGCTGCCGCCCAGGGCTCCCACGAATCCGGTTCCCTCGATCGAACCGCTTTCGCCGGCCACCAGTTCCGATGCCTCCGTCATTTCGCCGTCAATCCGCAAAGCGCCTTCCTCAACCAGCACTTCCCCATCCAGGGCACTGACTCCGGTCAACCGTAAAGTGGCCGGTCCGGTCTTAACAAATGATCCGGCCCCCAAAATATTGCCCGCGAACAATCCCGCGCTCTCCTGATTCACGGTCAAGAGGTGTCCCGCGGCCAGCAACAACTCCAGGGTGCCCCCTTCGGACTCCTCGACGTCTCCGCTGAGGCCGCCGACGGTTTGCTCGGCCTGACGCAATTCCACCCGGCGTTCGCGTTCGGGATCGGTGAAGAACAAGGCTCCCGGACCGAGGCGCGAACCGGGTTCCACCACCAGCAGTCCGTTCTCAACCAGCGTTCCCCCGCTCCACTCCGTGTTGGCGCCCTCCAGGATCAGGGTGCCTCCGCCGGTCTTGAACAGATCGGCGGGTCCAGACAGGTTGCCGCCGAGAATCATAGTCGAGCCGGCGCCTTCGTCGCGATTGACATGGATGCCCGCCAGTCCTCCCTCCAAAGTGATCGCGTTGGTGATGGTGGCCACATCGGTCGCGTCCGATCCCTCCTGACGCAGCGCCCCCTTACTCGCCGGCGCCTCGGGATCGATGCCGGCGCCTTCGATCGAAAGCGAGCCGGAACCGAAAGTGTAGGTGCGTTCGCCGGTCGATGTCAGACGCAATTGTCCTCCCGGGGAAACACTCAACTGAGCCGTCTGGGAGGGTTGAGACGACTCCGTGACCTCCAAAACCCCCTGCTGCACGGAAACCGTCCCGAGCAGAGGATTGGGACCGCGGGTCAAACGAAGAACGCCTTCCCCGCGCTTCAACAGGGAACCCCCCCCGGTCAACGCGCCCTGGAACCTGGTATCCACGGCCTGGGCGACATCCAGCACCGTTCCATTGGCCAGGGTAATCGTGATGGCACTGAGGTCGTCCAGTTCGCCCTCGAGGGAGGCCACGGTTTGCACCGCATTGTTGAGCACCAGTTCCGGTTCGGATCCACCCGAAGCAACCATTTGCAGCGGACCGCCGCCCAAAGCGGACGCCTCCTGCACAAACAGCGTTCCGGTCATGATCGTAGTACCCCCGGCATACAAGTCGTTGGTGCCGGTCAAGACCACGGTGCCGCCTCCGGACTTCAACAGAGTGCCGGAGCCGGACAAGGAGCCGGAGAGCGTCAGCAGATTCGACGTGCCGTCGACATGGACATGGGAATCGCCGGCGAAGTGAATGTTATTGGTCACGGTGCCCTCGTGCACGTCTTCGTTGGAATCCCTCGTCTCAAGTTCGGGATCGAGCCGCAACGCTCCCAGGCGGCCGGCTTGCGGCAGAACCACCGGACCCTCGTCGGGCCCCAAACTGTCGAGCGTCAGATCTCCGCCGAAAGTGTAAACCCGTCCGGGACCGTGCGACACCAATCGCAATTGCCCCATGGAAGTTACGGATACACCGGAGGTCGCGGTCGGGACGGACGACTCCGTCACCCGCAACACTCCGCCATCGACTACGGTCGCACCGGTGTAGGTTTTCCCCCCGCCGGTGAGCGAAAGCACCCCGGCGCCTTCCTTGATCAGACCCCCGCTGCCCGTCAGATCCTCACGGATACGCAGGGCGCCGTACTCGCCGTCGGAAGAGACGTTATCGACCGCGATTCTCAGGGAATCGTTGAGGGTGATCCCTTCGGAAATATTGAACTCATGGAATCCGGTTCCGAAACCTCCGACGCGGACAATCGGTTGGTTTCCACCGGCGCCCTGGAAGGTCAACCCCCCGCCGGCCCCGACCAGGCGGTTCCGGGAGGCGGTGTCATTATCCAGAAACAGTTGACCGATGGTAATGTTCTGGCCGAGGGAGACCTCGCGATTGTTGTCGGCGGTGAGGTGGATGATCGCCGGTTCGCCGGCGCCGTTGGGAACAACCCCGCCGCTCCAGTTCGCCCCCACGTTCCATAAGCCGTCGCCCTGAGGCAAAAACACGGGTCCCTCCCGCAAATCGGCGAAAACCGGCGTCGGACCGTGGGACGCCATTACGGTTCCCGACAACGGTTCATCCAGAACAAAGGCATCCAGGAGGCTCCCGTCCATCAACGAGCGCTCCTCCAAACGAAGGATTCCGTCCTCGAGATCGTTCGGGATCAAGCTGCCCCAGAATCCGTCGCGTCCGGCGACCTGGCCAAGATAAAACGTGGCGTAGCGTTCGTCGACCTGGGCGCCGGTGGACTCCACTACGGTTCCGGTGACCGGACGGGAGGCTCCATCCGTGTCATCGTAAAGGAAAAGGAAGCTCCGCGGCCCTGCCAATGACTCCCCGTACAACGCGCTCCCCTGCTCAGGCTGGTCGCCAAACGACGTCACCCGAACGGGACTGTGGGTGGAGAGATAAAAGTAGTAATCCTCACCTCCGGCCCCGTCGTTTAAAAGTATCCGCATACGGAGGTCGTCTCCGGGCACGAACCGGCGGTTACCGGTGGGTTCGGTCACAAACCAGCCCTCGTAGGACCCGGAACTGTCGGCCGTGAATTCCGCGTGGCGAACACCCAACTGATCCGGGGCAAAATCGGGCGCGTCGGTATTCCGGACGAAAGGACCGCCGTCGGTGAAGACCAAAAGCATGTTGCCCGCGCCATCCTGGTCCGGCGCCTCACCTTCCTCTTCGACACGATTGCCGTAGCGGTAGGTGGCATTCGGCTGGAGCCCGTCGATACGTACCCGATAGGCAAAAGGCACACGATCGTTGTTTTCCGGCTCCACCCCCTGGATAACCCGCGGCATGAGAACCTCCGTCACCGCGGCCACCGTAATCGGGGTACTGACCGCCGGATCGGCGTCGTCGGATTGGACTCGCAACCGGTATTGCCCGGGCGCATCCACCATCAAGTCGTCGAACACCACCTCTCCCCCGGAGGCCGTCCGGGTCAGCGTCCCGCTGAGATCGCCCGGCCCTTCCTCCAGAGAAACGGTAATGTCGCCCCCGAAAGTCAGGTCCGGCGTCCCCCCCTCATCACGCGCCGTGACCTTGAAGGGAATCAAAGGCTTGTTCGCCTGTCCGGCCGGATGCAGATCATCGAACGTCAGCGCAACGTCCCCGGACAATTCACCGCTAGACACCAGGATTTCATCGATCCGCAATTGCGAGCGCTGACCGCTTTCGGGGTCGAGGCGGACGCCGGTGTAGTAGTATTTCCAGCGCAGTTGCACCAGCGGCCGGTCTTCGGTTTCCGCCGGCAACAATACAGGCCCGATGACTTCGGTGTGACCCGGGGTCGGGTTTCTCAGGTATTCCACCGGCATGCCGACCTCATCGAGAACGTCCAGAAATGGTCCGCTATCACCAATACGGTACTGAAGTCGCAGATTGTAAACCCGGCTGTTGGGCAACACGGTACCCGCGCGCCAAGTCACGCTGATACCCTCCTCACCGCGGGTGTCAAGCGCCAGCAGCGCGGAACCGAGGAAGCCGGCCTCAGGATGATCCTGGGCATTCGCGGTATTGATGAAGGCGAAGCCGTCAGTCCCGAGACCGTTAACGCGGCTGCGACTGTCGAAATCGTAAGGAAGCACCCAATACGAATCCATCGGCACGGTCAGAGCCGGATCCTCGGTCGAGGTTTGCTCGAAGATCATGTTAGAGGGATAGGTGGCGGCCGGCGCATCGGCGGGCCACTCGTTAAAGTAGTAGGGCCCGGAGGATAGAATGTGAGGAGCAGGAACGGTGTCGCCCAATTCCGTCTCGTCCACTTCGAAAAGCGGAGTGAAGGTAACATCTCCGTCCAGAGTCAAGGTGAGGGATTCGTCCGTTTCATCGCGCCCCGCCCAACCGACAAACCGATAACCGCCGCGCGGCACGGCGCGGACCTCCACCGGAACTCCCTGAAAATAGGTTCCCGACCACATTGGGGACGCGGCCACCGCATTGGCGCCGGCCGCCATATCGAAATGGAACAGATCCTGGAAGGGCGTCTCGAGATGAACCTCCACTGCCAGTACATTGTCGCCCTGGGTCATGGCCCCGGCATCCACTTGATAAAAGAAGGTTCCCACCTCCGGCAGATCGAAACCGTACTTGACGGCCAGATAGCGCTGCGCGCCAAGTATCTCACCGGGATTCAATTCGCGGCCGTAGAGCAGGACTTCGGCAATGTCCACCGGGAGGTGGTCCGTGATCCCCTCCCCGGAATGTTTCGAGGCCCCCAGGGTCAGATTATTGACGGTACCGCCGGTAGTGCCCAGCTGCACGGAAACCGAATCGCCGGACAGCACCCGGGTCATGGTGTGGGTGTAGGTACTGTCCGCGTCGATACGGATCAACTCCCATTCGCTGGAAAAAGTGTTGTTATTGCCCAGGTTCACATTGGGCTGGGTGATGCCGAGGCCGCGCCCGCCGCCGCTGCCCACATGGTAGAGCACATTACCCAGCCCGGCGCCGTTGGTGCCCAGGTAGCTGTCGAAACTTCCGCCGTTTTCCCTCACCCGGGCCACCAGGAAAAGCGTCATGCCGTCTCGGTAGTCGCCGATAGGGGCCTCCAGGAAGTTGTTTTGATTGCCGAAACTTCCGCCGCCTCCGCTGAAACGAACGACGGGACGACCGCTGAGTTCGTTAGCGACCAGAAGCGGCTGCGCGGAATTCGTCCCCTGCACGGCGTGGCTGCCATTGCCGGAAAGATCGGTCCACGAGGTCACCCGCGTATTCCCGCCAAAATCGCTACGGGTGTTCATGTCGCCATCGGCCGCGTACCAGGCGCGCAGGTCATCCGATGCCGGAGGTGATCCGGTGAATCCGTATTTCTCGCTCAGGAAAGCCTCGACGCTGGAACGTTCGCCGGCGGACAACTCGCGCCCGTAAACCACGACTTCGGCGATATCGACCGGAAGGAAGTCCATCACGATGTCGTGGTGGTCCTTCGAAGCCCCCAGGGTCAGGTTGTCGACCGTTCCGCTGGTATTTGCCAATTGCACCCTCACCGCCTCACCGGACATCACGCGGGTCATGGTGTGCACGTGATTGCCGGTGGCATCGATTCGAATCAATTCCCATTCGTCCGAGAACGTATTGTTGTTGGCCAGATCCAGGTTTGGCTGGGTGATGCCGAGTCCCTGGCCTCCCCCGCTGCCCACATGATAAAGCACGTTGCCGGCGCCCGCGCCGTTGGTCCCCAGGTAGCTGTCGTAAATGTCGCCGGGAGCCCTCACGCGCGCTACGAGAAACAGCGTCATGCCGTCGCGGTAATCGTCGAGCGGGGCCTGCATGAAGTTGTCTCCATTGCCGCGTCCAACGCCCGCTCCGCTGAATCGAACGACCGGACGGCCGTTGAGTTCATTCTCCACAAGCATGGGTTGCCAGGTATCCGTCCCTTGCACGGCGTGCCTTCCGTTTCCCGCGAGGTCGGTCCATTCCGTCAACCGGGTATTGCCGACGGCATCCGTTCGCGTCTCCATGCCGCCGTCGGCGGCATACCATGCAGCCAGGCCGGAAACCAACGCCGGGCTGTTCAGACCTCCCGCGAGAGTATTGTGGTCGATTTCTCCGTCCGGCATCCGGTGCCGGACCACCTCCTCGCCGTTGAGATACACCACCGCACCTCCGGCCAAGGTCATTTCCAGGTCGAGGAATTCGGGCAACGCGTCTTCCGTCCAATCGAAACGATTGCGGAAATAAGTGGTGATAGGTTTGTTGCCGGCGTTGCCTCCGTAATCGATTTCCGTGACGAACCCACCGTGATCGCCGTAACCAAAGGCGCCGGGGCCTTCGTTCCATCCGGAATCGGAGAATCCAGACATCCGCCAAGCGGTTCCCTGGTCGGAACCATCGTCGAGGTAACGCCATTCCGATCCCTCCCCGAAAAGAGGGACTTCAAACAGCGCCTCCGGATCGGTGCCAGGGGTCGAACCGTCAACCCTCATGCCGTTGATCTCCAGCCATCCGCCTGGCTGACCCGGATCGGAAACCGACACCTGCGACGCCCCCGGAAGGTCAAACACTTCCAGCACGTGATTCACCACGTGAGCGGCCCTTTGTTGAGCGAAATTACGGATAAAACCTCCGGTGTTGGTGCCGCTTCCCCAGCGCGCCCAATGTTCGCTGCGGTAGTTTGCGATGCGGGCATTAAAGGCATCGACCGCCTCGTCCACCCGGTCCGGATGAAATACGGTCGCCATTTGCGCCAGCTTACTGATGAAAAGATTCCTGAAGCCTTCGTTATCGAGAAGATTCTGGAAAAGGTTGGTCGGCCAGGTCCAGGTACCGAAACCGCCGAACGGTTCGACGCTTCGGTTCTCCACGGTCCGCGCCAGCGAGTTCCGGCCGGCGTCCCCCTCAAACCCGAAATCCAAATCCAAAACCATCCATCGCCAACGGCCGTCATGACCGTAGGGCGCATCGGGCACATAGCCGTCGGTTCTTTTTCGCCAAAAATCGCGGTTGTTCTGAGGCCAGTCATGATTCCCGGCGAATACGTGGACCGCCCAGTAGGTCGCGAAGTTCTCCATGTCCATTAACGTCTCCATGTGCGCAAAGTGCGCCGGATCGGACAAATCGTTTTCTATGGCGTAGTTGTACATCGCCAGGTAATCATCGCGATCGTCCAGAGTGCCCCGTTTGACCATCAGATTCGGTTTGGGCAGGCCGGCGTAGTACGGGCCATCCGTCATGGTAACGTAGGCAGGGTCGACCTCGGGAAGCACGTCGAGTATGACCACGTCGTCCGGATCCATGTCGTAATGGCTGGCCACGTAGTGCTGATCCAGCCGCTCGCGAATATTCTTAAGTCCCCAAAAGGTACCGTTGATAAAATAAACGATGGCCCGCGAATAGGCCTGCGAATCGATCGGCAGTTCACTCAGCAACGATTGCTGTACGGCGTCCTGAAAAAGCGTCCCGTTCCAGTCGTTGCCCGAGTTGCGGAGAATAACGCGCTCAAAGCTTTCCACCGGAGCCCCCGCTCCCCCGCGCTGGGTCAATCCGGGCAACAACGGGTAGTCAAAAGAGCTCTGTTCATCATAGGCGCCCCGCGCGTACAATCGCAGTGAGCGCCGCCAGGAAAAATAACGCGACCAGCCGCCATGGGAACGCAAACCGACACCCTGGGCCAGTTCACGGGCGCCGTTGTCTCCAAAAATTTCCAAGTGGGCCGGTCGTTCCCAATCCATTCCCCGCCCCTGATAATTTGCCGGTATCCAACCGCTATTGAATGAATTGGTCTGGGCATACCAATCATCCGCATAAACCCCCGGGACATAAATTCCCGAGTGATAGTCAAAGAGATTGCGCTCGTCCGTAACGATAGACAGAACGAGAATGTCGTCGTAACGGGACTCTCCTTCCGGATGAATGAAGAACGTGTGGGTCTCCGCACGACTTGGCAGGGCGCCTTCCCGAACCGCGACGGCGCGGACGGGGGTACCGGAAAAAACCGCTCCCGGGGGGGAGTGCGGGTTGGTGCTAAAGAGTTGTGTGATGCCGGTAATCGGGTTGGCGTGACCCGATCGATCGTCGATGGCGATCGGCTCGGAATAGACGAAGGTCTCCAGCGTGCGGTGCAGCAGCGAGCCGTTCGGGTATCGGGTTTTGTAGGGATAAGATACGGTCGAACCGCCGAGTTCGTTTGGATCGGGTTCCGTCCCATCGAGCGTATAAAGGATGGTCACTCCTTCCGGCGCGCTAAGGGACAGGGAGAATGGATCGGTGTAAAAACCGCCGGTACGGGAAAATTGGGGCGGCGGGAGGATCTCGTCGTAGCCCGGAGTCGTGTTGGCCTCTCCCGGGGTGGGTTGATCGAAAAAGAACCAGGCGTCCCCCTGCCCGGGAAGCCGCCCCAGGGAAATATCCCCGGGGATGACCGTTGGCGGCAGTTCGTCGACCCGGGTTCCGTTCGGATGGGTCAGAATGACCTCCTCGCCGGCGGAACTGATACTGTAGTTGGTGTGCAGCGGAGCCGAAGGATCGGTGCGGTCCTTGCCTGAAGCCCAGATCAGAAGGTATTCATCGGGACCGATAACCCGCGCGGGAAACACCCAGCGAAACGGTCGATCATAGTCGTCGGAAAGCCCCCACCCCTCGAGGTTTACGGGCTCGGAACCGAAGTTGTGCAGTTCCACCCAATCCTCGAAGTCGCCGTCTTCGTCGGCTGCGGTCGACCCGTTCGAGGCCATTACCTCGTTGATGCGGATCTGCTGCGCTCCTAGCGGCGCCGCCAAACAGGCGATAAATAAGGCGGCGGCGCACAAGCGCAGGCCGCGATGCAGGAAAACGGGAGTCAAAAGAGTGGGGACAGGTGTGCGATGTAACATAGCGTGCTCGAATTTCAAACGCAGGAAGATTGACCCCTTCCGGAGTGCCAACGGACAAAACAGCTTTACAGTCAAAAAGCGACCGTAAAGCAGGCTTTTCTCCGACTTTTCAACTCCCTGAACGACAGGAAAACAACTGGAATTAATATAAACCCCTATCGCCAAGCAGGGAAAAAGTCACCGTTTCGCCGCAATTCACCCAAATGGACCGGCAAATCCGAATTCCCCGCCCTCACTCCCGCATGGCCCGCTCGACCAGTTCGCGGTCGAAATAATTGCACCCGAGCCCGGCATCGATCACCAGCCCGGTCCCGTTCATCCCGCTGGAGCGTTCGCTCAGCAGGTAAAGGATTCCGTTGGCCACCTCCGCGGTGTCCAGGGCGCGCTTGCGGAAGGTCATTTTTTCGGCGTAGAGGTAACTCTCGATGTACCCGGGTATGCCGGCGGAAGCGCTGGTTTTGAGCAATCCGGCGTTGACCGTGTTAAAACGGATTTCCGTGTCGGCGCTGAAGGATTTCGCCAGGTTGCGGACGACTCCGTCGAGGGCCGATTTGATGGGAGACATGTAACCGTAGTTTTCCGCCGTCACCAGGTGCGACGAGATGCTCACTGCCACCACTGAAGCCCGGGAGTCCAGGTGTGGTTTGAAGGCTCGGGCGATGTCCACCAGTGAGAAACAGGAAATCGCGGTCGCCTGCAGAAAATCCTCCCGGCGGGTCTCGTGAAAAGGACGAAACCCCTCGCTGTAGTTGGCAAAGGCGATGGAATGAACCAACCCGTGCAGGGGTCCCTGGTCCCGACCCACCTGCTCGGCCAGGGCGTTGATTTCCGACTCCCGCTCGACGTCGCAGACATAAACCGGGACGTCTCCCGCCAGCTTGCGCAACTGTTCCCGTCGCTGTTCGGAGCGCACGCTGTAAACCACCTTGGCTCCTTCCTCCCGGAGGGCCTTGGCCGTGTGCCAGGCCACGCTTTTGCGGTTGGCCACTCCGAATACGAGTATCGTTTTGTCCTTAAGATTAAGAAAGCTCATGGTTCTGCGGCGCCGACGCGTTCACTTTTTCTCGTCGATCAAGGCCAGCCCGAAATCAATGGTCAGGATTTTGCGCGTCCCACAGGTGATCAGTCCATGCAGGAAATGAAAGGGACCGTGCACTTCCTTCCAGGTGGCCACAATCGTCAACTCGTCGCCCGGACGGGCGATATTCTTGAACCGGGCGTCGTTGATACGGGTGAGCACTGGGGTTCGCCCGGCCAGATCGCCGCCTTCCCGCTTGACCAGCAAGATGGCTCCCGTCTGAAAAACCGCTTCACACAGCAGCACCCCGGGCATGATCGGATTCCCCGGGTAGTGCCCGGCGAAGTGAGGTTCGTCCGCGCGAAGCACTCGGCGGGCGGTCAGGGAGTCCCCTTCTTCGCCGATGACTTCGTCAACGAACAAAAACGGCGGACGGTGCGGGATGGTGCGATAGACTTCATTCATGGCGGCGATCAATAAAAGTAAGGCGCCACCGTTACCGCCTTCGCCACCGAAACACAAGCCCAACTCCCGGTTCGAAAACCTTCGGGGAATCGGGATCCGGTCGAAACCGCAACCGGAGGTTACCCCACCCGCTCCGCTGGACCGGTGAACTCGCCGGCGGGATCGATGTCGCGTTCGTAATCCACTCCTGGAACTCCAAAACCGAAGAGTTTAAGAAAATCTTCCCGGTAGCCATCGATATCGGCCAGGGAGGAAAGATTTTCGCCGGTGACCTGATCCCAAAGGCGTCGAACCTCATCCTGAACATCCGGTCGCATTTCCCAATCGTCCAACCGGATCCGTCCTTCCGCGTCGAGTTCTAGAGCATCACCGCCGTAAAGCCGGTCCGCGAAAAGGCGATGCGCCTGCTCCACACACCCCTCGTGAATCCCCTTCTCTTTCATCACACGGAAGAGCAGTGCGATGTAAAGGGGCACCACCGGAATCGCGGAGCTGGCCTGGGTGACCACCGCCTTGTTGACCGACACCAACGCCCGGCCGCCCGTTTCCTTCATCCGCGCGTCGATGGCCCTGGCACGTTCGTCAAGATCCGCTTTGGCCCGCCCGATGGTGCCATGATGGTACATGGGCCAGGTCATTTCGGGTCCCACGTACGAATACGCCACCGAAGCGGCTCCGGGAGCGAGAACACCGCCTTCCATCAACGCCTGTATCCACATTTCCCAGTCATCACCCCCCATCACCGCCACCGTGTCCTCCACCTCGCCGGGGGTTGCCGGCTCCAGAGTCACGTCGTGAATGATTCCCTTGTCGATATCCACCGTCCGGCTGGTAAACGCTTCGCCGATCGGCTTGATCACGGAACGATGCACCTCGCCCGTGACGGGGTGGGTCCGGCGGGGCGAAGCCAAACTGTAAATCACCAGATCGACCGCGCCGAGATCCCGGGCAATGGTTTCGACGACCTGCTGCTTGATCTCGTTGGAAAAGGCGTCGCCGTTCACGCTCCGGGCATACAATCCCTCCTCACGGGCGCAATGCTCGAAGGCCACCGAATTGTACCACCCGGCGCTGGCCGGCTTGTCGGAGGACGGCGGGCGCTCGAAATAAACCCCGAGCGTGCCGGCGCCCGACCCGAAGGCCGCCGCGATACGCGAGGACAACCCGTAGCCGGTGGAGGCCCCGACCACCAGCACCTTGCGGGGGCCGTCCCGGAGAGCGGGTCGCCGGCGGACGTAATCGATCTGCTCCCCGACATTGGCGGCACAGCCGTCGGGATGAGCGGTGACACATAAAAACCCGCGAATTTTGGGACGAATAATCATATTCAAGCCGATTCGGATTGGGAGGAGGTGAAGGCGTGACCAAAATCGATTTCCTCCTGTAAGAGGCGCTCCACCACGTCAGCCGCCGAGTAGGAATCCTCTTCGGATTTCAGGAAGCGACAGATTTCGGAAAGGTCGTCGCCGGCGGTAACCAGCGGCAGTTCCTCGCGCCCGTCCGCCTGCACCTGACCGAGACCAACCGTCGCCAGGAGCCCATTGCAAACGCACTTGCGTCCCACCGTCTCCTCCTCTGATCCGCCCTTGCGCAGGTAGTCCTCGACCGGTTCGCCCGGACAGCGATAACCGACTTTGCCATCCGCCATCCGGTAGGGCCGGCGCAGGTAACCCAGATCGCAAATCCGGGAGCGCTCCCGGTAAACCGCATCTTCGGATACCGTCCCCTCGATCCGGACCACCTTCAGGGGAAATCCGGTGGGCGACGCGAGCGGGTCGGTGAAAACGCTGACGGTTCCGGACCGGCTGCGCTTGATCATTTCGTCTTTAATCTCGGGTCGAATCCCGGATTCCCGGCAAAACGCAAACGCCGTTCCCACCTGGATTCCGGCGGCGCCTTTGGCGCGTGCCTCCGCCAGCCGGCCCGGCCGCCCGTAGGAGCCGGCGAGCCAGAAAGGAAGTCCGAGCGCCCTGATTTTTTCCAGGTCGGGCAGATCACGATCCCCGTAAACCGGCTGACCGTCGGAGGTGAGTTCGCCGCCCGTCCGGGGCGGAGCGTTGTGGCCGCCGGCGGTCGGTCCCTCCACCACAAAACCGTCCACCCGGCCATTCGACTTGCGAGCCAGGGTGATCGCCAGGGTGGTGGAACTGATAATCCCCAGAAACCGCGGCCGCGCCAACTGCGGGGCCGGCCGGCCGCAAAATTCGGACGGATCAAATGAGGACACAAAGTTTTCCCCCGGCAAGGCGCCCTGAACGTCGACCTTCATTTCCACCGGCTCACCGCGGGACAAGCCGTCGAGCACCCCGGGAATGGAACGGGGAATTCCCGCCCCCATCAACACGTAGTCGACCCCGGCCAACATGGCGCCAAACAAGGACGGCAGGGTGGGCATTTGGATTTTTTCCAGCAGATTGATCCCGACCACGCCCCGGTGCCCCTCCTTGGCCAAAAACACCTCCACAAAGGTCGCCACCACCGTCAATTCCAGCAGACTCCGAGGCTGGCGAATTCCGGGCAATGAATGGAGATTGAAAGGTTCGCCGGCGCTCTTCCCCTCCCCCGCCTCGTAGCGACTCAGGACACGTTTCACGACATCCGGAATCGGAAACGCCTCCAACGCCCGTTTCAAGTTGTCATCCAACCCTTCGGATTGCAGGCGACGCGAGAATATCGTCGGTAACGCCGTTCCCGCCACCACGCCCAACTGGCCCGCCAGGGAAACCGCCCGCGCCAGAGGCCACCCGGAAACTCCGGCCCCCATGCCGCCTTGTATGATCAATGGAAAACCCATATCTCATCTTGCCCGATTGACCCGGATAAAACAAAGCGCAATCGCCCCCGCCTTTTGACCTGGATCAAGTATGCCTCCACCTAATGAGGCTCATCAATTCGCTTCACTCCTCGATCAATTTCCGCGTTGTTGAAAGCCGAGGGGCATTTTTTCGGGGCATTTTATACGTCCTTCACTTCACCTGGTCGCTGTGGCCCAGGTTTTTCTCAGGATCGACGATATCGCGCACCCGCTGTTTCAGCAGTTTGATTTCCGGGAAACCGCCATCGGCTTTGCGATCCCAAACGGTGGTCTCACCTACCCGGATACAGAACCGGCCCGCAGTATCATGGTCGGGTTTCAGCGCCACCTCGTCGATGGATTCACCCAAGGTCTCCAGCAGTTCCTGCGCATACCAGGCCGAGCGCAACAGCCAGCGGCACTTGGGGCAGTAGTGGATTTCGATGCGATGACGGAATGAGGCCATGAAATTAAGAGACTGCTCTTCAGCGTTTGCTCAACACGTGCCGATTGGCCATGGAAATTCCGCTGAGCATGGCGCCGGTGATGCCGAGGAATCCCTGATCGGTGCCGCACAGGAAGAGATTCTTATACGGCGTGCACCCGTCTTTGATTTTGCGGGTTGCGCCGTAAACCGCGCCGTTGAGGTGGCCGGTGTAACCGGCGATGGTGCGAGGCGTGAACATGTCGCGGGCTACCACGGAGCGCTGCAGCAAGGCGTCGTCGACCTCCGGAAGGAATCGCCGGGCGGATGTGTTAACCTGCTCGAACCAGCGATCCTTGGCCCGACGGTACTCGGACTCGGGAAGCTTTGCCCAGCGGGCGTAGTTCGCCAGACAGGTCACGCGGAGAAAACCTTCCGGCAGGATGCGGTCGCCGTAGTCGAAGTTGTTGGGGAAACAGATCCCCCCGCTGCGCGGGTCGACCAGGTCGTCCGGAACCGCGTAATGAAATCGGTCGGAGTCGTTGAAAAAGATGATCGTATCCTCCCACCCCAGGTCGGCCGGTTGACACGACAAGACACTGATCGTCTCCACAAAACTGAGACGCCCGGTGTCGGCCTCCCAGTCGGGAGTGTCGGCGTTCCCGGCCTCCGCGCGGCACAGCCGCAAGGTCTCCACCGAACCGGCGGAGGAAAGAACGACATCGGCCGTCACGGCGCCCCCGCTATCCAGCACCACCGCCTCCACCCCACCCCGGCCGATGCGCAACTCACGCACCCCGCATCCCATGCGCCGTTCGACTCCGGCTTCGCGCAACTTGCGCAACAGCACCCCGGTCAAGCGGCGCACCCCTTCCAAAGGCCGGGCGAAACCCTCCATGAAAATGGACCGGAACATGATGGCGAACTGGGACAAATCCATATCCCCTTCGCGGGCGCTGCCGTAGTACATGAGGGGACACAGCAGCATGTCCTCCAGCAGACGATCACCAATATGACGGCGAATGAATTCCCGGGCCGAGGTTTCCTCGGCTTCGCCCGCCAGGTCCTCCAATCCGGTGACCTCTTGGGCCATCGACCGGAATCCGTCGATTTCGCGCGGAAACACGCGGGCCACCTCCGACTCCAAAACGGAAAAATCGTTGGTGAACCTGAGCTCGGCGCCCGGGAAACACACCCGGGATCCCCGTTGCCGGCAGAGGGCCAGTTCCTCGCGGTGAATCCGCAACTGCCGGAGCAGCTTGACCAGGGGCGTGCCTCGCACCCCCCGGGGCACAAAATTGGTCACCGCGTGCAGGCCGACGTCATATTTTCGACCATCGATCTTATAAAAACTGTTGAGGCCTCCGATGACCGTATGCCGTTCCAGCAGGCAAACGGATTTTCCAAAGTGAGCCAGACGAATGGCCGCGGCCATGCCGGCCATGCCGGCGCCGATAATCAAGACGTCGTAATGGGGCCGTTCCGGGCCTCTGGGTGCTGCTTCCGCCATTGCGGCGAAATGGTTCAGGTTAGGCCGACTGCTTTTGCTTGAATTTGGGCGTCAGGTACTCGGCGCAACTGTCGAGCGACGCCAGTTTCGGGTAGTCCTCTTCCGGCACCTCAATGCCGTATTGCTTGCGCAGCTCCATGACGATATCCAGGAAATCCATGGAATCGAGATCGAGTTGGTCGCGCAGGCGCACGTCATCCTTGACGTCGCTCAGGTCCTCGTCGGGAGCGATATCTTCGATAATCTTCAGAACGATCTTCTTGCACTCTTCTTCGGTCATAGAATCAAAAAAGGGATCATTTTAATCCACGTAACGGCGGACAATCAAGACAGAATTGATCCCGAGCATCCCGAAGGAGTTGTTCAGGATCACATCGACCCGTTTGTTCTCAAGCGGCTCATTAAGAACCAGATTCGGCACTTCGCATTTCGGGTCGAGGTGCTCCACGTTGAGACAGTGGTGAATTTTGCCGTCGTCGAAAGAAGGCAGATTGCCGGCCAGTTCCAGGGCGCCGGCGGCTCCCATGGCGTGCCCGATGAACCCCTTGGTGTTGTTGACATGGGTCTCGGGACAATCCGCGAAGACTTCCCGCAGGGCAATACACTCCTGCTCATCACCCAGCGGGGTCGCGGTGGCGTGGGTGTTGACCAGGTCGATGTCACGCGGGCTCAACCCGGCGCGTTTCAGCGCCAGGCGCATGCAGGCGGCCTGGCCGCCGGAATGGGGCAGCACGTAATCCCTGGCGTCGGAATTGAGACCGTAACCGACGATTTCCCCGTAGATTTTGGCTCCGCGGGCGATGGCGTCCTCCAGGCGCTCCACGGTGTAAACGCACCCGCCCTCGCTGACCACAATCCCGTTGCGGTCGCGATCGAAGGGCCGGCTGGCCCGGGCGGGGTCTTCGTGTTTCGCCAGGGCGCCCTGGCTTTTGAAAGCGGCAAAGATGCCAAAGGTGTGAATGCTCTCGCTCACCCCGCCGGCCAGGGCAAAATCCACCTCCCCCAGCCGCAGCATCTGAAGGGCCTGAATCAACCCGGCGTTGCCGGCCGCGCAGGCGGCCCCTATGGTGTAATGCGGGCCGGAAATACCCATGTTGATGGTAACCTCACCCGCCGGGTTGTTGGCCACGGTTCTCGGGTTGTGATGGTGAGTCCAGTAACGGGTGTCGTAATCGAATTGAGAAATATTGTAGATCTCGTTCTCGGTTTCCACGTTCCCGTGTTCCGTCACCCCGAGGTACACCCCGACCCGGTCCTTTTCCACCCCGTCCCAATCCACCCCGCTGTCCGCGACCGCCTCGCGGGAGCAGTAGATGGCAACGCTGCCGGCACGGGTGCCGATGCGGAGCGCCTTTTTCTTTTGATGCCGCAACGGATCGAAATGACAAACCCCGGCGTGCACCGTGCCCACGTAACGCGTTTCGATATTCTCGATCCCCGCCACCCCCGCCAGGAGGTTCCGGCGGAACTCGGGAAGGGTGTCGCCATTGGGCGCGGTCAGGCCGATGCCTGTAATAACTATCCTGCTGTCGATCATGAAAGAAAAATACTCCCTCTATCGAAAGCCGCCAAAGCCCCCGGGTCAAGCCAGTGTGGAAGATATCCGGGATGACCGCGGATCGACCGCCGACATCCCGGGCGGCACCCCGGCGACAGCGGTTTCCAAGGGAGCGTTTGCCCCCATTTTCCAGGGTCCATTCACGTTGAACAAATCGAATTTTAGGGTGATTTCAGCAAATTCAACCTCTTTGAACAAGCCATCTTTATTATTTAATAATCAATATTTTAAACAAACTCAAATCACCCAAGAGAACACCCTGGCCTGCGTTGCGTCTTCCCGATTTCAGGGTGGTGAACGCCTGCGGCCCAAATGATCCCCGCGCCACCCCGAAAAGGGACCACCTTCCTTGAGAAGAGACCGAATCCTTCCGGAATAATTCCACTTTCGGAACGATGCGGAGTGAGAACTTATCAATCCCTTTACTTCAAACGGCGCCCCCGTGGCGTGCTCGCTTGCGGGCGCCGGCAGCCGCCGATGGCGGCCGGAGGCGTCCGCAAGCGGACACGCCACGGGAACCCTTGAAACCTCCGGGAGGACGGGATGGCTCCTGCGGCATCCTCTTCGTGCCGCTTGCTCTGGAAAGATTTTGTGTTTATGAATCTCCCATGACGCAACCGGCACTCTTTGCACTGTTTCAAAAGCGGATCCCAGGCGACGACTCCCTGTTGACGCTGGCCCAGCGGCTCTTTCAAGAGTGCGGTCTGCTCCCGGAGATTCACGCAGGAGCCCCCGAGGAATACCAGGCCATGCTGGCGTTTCATCCTTTTCCCGGACGCGAGGCCATGGTCCACCTCCCGCGCGACCTGGACCTGCTGGACACCGACGACCGCGACGGCATCGTCAATCTGGCCGCCGAAGGCGCCGAAACGATCCGCGGACTGGTGGTTCACGACCAGAAGGCCGCCAGGGACGATTTCGAGGCCTATCTCGACGCCCTGCGCGACCTGAACCGCAAATTGCGTAGAAAAAAAACCCCGGTCCGGCTTTTCGTGGAATACACGGTCGGACTGGAGCCCGATCAATTCTGCAGCGTTATCGAAGCAGCGGCCGACCTTCCGGCCATCAGCGCCTGCATCGACATCGGGCACGTCGGTATCCGGCGAGCCCGGCAGGTGTACGAACAGAGTTTCCCCGGACACCGTCTCACCGCGCATGAAGCGGGAGACCCGGAGACCTTCAAGCACCTCGCCGAGGTGGAAGACGCCGTGCTGTCCGCCATGGCCGTTACCCTCGACATGATACGCCGCCTCTCCGCCATGAATAAACCGCTTCATTTCCACCTGCACGACGGTCACCCGCTGGTGGAAAACCACTACCATGTCCCCGACCACCGGAGTTTCCTCGATCGCCCCAGGCTCACCGCTCCCGACGATTCCCGCATCGAACTGGACACCCTCTACGGACCGGAAGGGTTGCATGCCGTGGTGGAAACGGCGCGCCAGCACCTGGAAGAGGAAAAGCTGAGCTTTACCCTGGAGATCCACGAAACCCTGGAAGCCCTCCAACTCGACCCCCAGGCGGAATTCCTCTTTGCCCACTGGGCCGACCGGACCAACGCCGAAAGGATGAACCACTGGCTGGACCTGCTGAAACGCAATGCCAACCTTTTCCAAAAAATCTGGTCCAGCCGCCAACCCGAGGCGGAGGCCGGAGCCACCCGTTGAGACCGCATTCCGATCGTTCGCTTCCTTCTCTTCCCCGCCCCACAAATATATACAACTAAGCCAAATCTCTATCATAAATCTTGACAGTACGGGCCAAGGCGGCCCATCAATCGAACAATGCGTGCTTCCCTATTCCCTCGTCTCGCACTTGTCCTGATCACCCCCGCCGCCCTGGCCGATGACGACAGCAGTATCCGGGTGATCGCCGAGTTCAGCGCCGGCGGACGGGATTTTCAGTTCGAACGGGTTCCCCTCCCGGCGATCAACGACGCCGCGGCGGAAGCCGAGTTCACTCTGATCGGCGGTTCGGCGGACCCGAATGGGGCCCCGATTTCCATTCTGCACAACGGCCGCGTTCCGCGGGAACCGGACGAGCCGTCCGCCAATTTTTTCCTGGCCGCCGGAACCGACGGCGGCCGTGTCCTCATCGATCTCCACGAGGTGATGGCGGTACAGGAAGTTCGCAGCTATTCCTGGCACCCGGGATCCCGGGGACCCCAGGTTTACACGCTTTACGCCTCGGACGGCGCCGAGGACCGATTCGCCGCCGATCCGGGGACCGAAACGGATCCGAGCGAGGCCGGATGGAAACGCCTGGCGCGGGTTGATACCCGAGTCGAAGGGACCGACGGCGGTGGACAACATGGGGTGGCAGTCCGCCGCGAAGACTTCGAACCGTTGGGATCTTTCCGTTACCTGCTGCTCGAAATCGAAAGGGCGGGGCCGCCGCCATTCGGCAACACCTTTTACAGTGAGATCGACGTCATCGGCGCCGACGGGGAGGACCTGGTTTTCGTGGAACCCCCCGAATCGAAGATTTACGCATTCCAAGGCCCGGAGGGCCGGTACCGCTACACCGTGGACGCCACCCAGGCTCCCGACCTGACCGATTGGGTGCATGAAAAGATGATGCCCATGGTCAAGGAGTGGTACCCAAAGCTGGTTGCCATGCTTCCCAGCGAGGGCTTCACCGCCAGGGATGACGTGGTGCTGGAGTTTCGCTCCGGCATCAACGTCCCCGCCTACGCCGGCGGGAACCGGGTGACCCTCAACGTGGAATGGTTCCGGAGGGAACTTGAGCGCGAAGCTCTCGGCTGCGTGGTGCACGAGTTGGTGCACATCGTTCAGGATTACGGCCACGGTCGCCGCAACAATCCCAACGCGACTCGTAACCCGGGCTGGATCGTTGAAGGCATCCCGGACTACATCCGCTGGTTTCTCTACGAACCCGAAGTTCGCGGCGCGGAAATCACCGCCCGCAATATCGGCAATGCCCGTTACGATGCCAGTTACCGCATCTCCGCCAACTTCCTGAACTGGGTGGTGAACGAACGGTACCCCGAACTGATTCCCGAGCTCAACGCCGCCGCCCGCGAGGGTCGCTACTCCGAAGACCTGTGGGTCGAATGGACCGGAAAATCGGTGAGCGAACTGGGCGACGCCTGGATGGAACATCACCGCGCCCGCCTGGAATCCCAATAATTCATTCCGTTTCACCGCGAAACCTTACCCTCCGGGCCATAAAACGAAAGTCAAGGTTCCCGTGTTTTCGGTTCCCGGGACAAGCCTGGTTATCGGCATTTGTGTGGCATCGACGCGTCCTCCGATGAAAGGTTTATACACTCGCCGAACCAAAAAACACTCGCCTTGTTGCCGACTTTCGTCATCGTCATCTCAAATCTTTCGCATGAACCCGATACCCGCAACAATCACCCGACAACCGTGCACCTTCCCCGCCACCGCGTATGGATCGCACCGCCATGCCTACGATGAACACAAACTCGCGTTCCATGCCTACGACACCCCACTCACCAACCGTAAAAACAACCTCCGGCACAACCCACCAATCATCCCCTCCACCACTACCACCGACCAAAGCACCATCCCGATCACTTGCAACTACGATACGTCGACCACACCTCCCCTGAAATTAACCGCAAACGGCTTACTCTCAAAGCAAATCCTTAACGCTCACACATACACCACCACCTCCTCGCTCACCCAAAAGCATCATTACGATTCACAGCCCGAACATTATTACGGCTACAGATACTACAGCCCCGGCATGGGACGGTTCCTGAACAGGGATCCGATTGGGGAAGCTGGCGGGTTGAACCTGTATGCGTTTGTCGGGAATGACCCGGTGAATCGGTGGGATTACTTGGGGCTCTGGAAGGGTCCGGAACGTGAAGGCGGTCGATGGGCGCTCGTTGAAGCTGAGAGTGGGGATACGATTCAGTCCCTAGCCGATATTATTGGGCTTGAGGCGGACGAAGCTCGTCTCTGGTTAAGGCAGGAGAATGGGGAACCGTGGGATGATCTTGAGAATGCAACGATTCCCGGATGTAAATCAAAGGTGCCAAATCTCTTTCTTATTACAATAGGAGATACCAGAGATGGGAGATCCAGAATGGGGTTTTTTGGGCGGAACCTGGATTATTACGTCAACCGGCTCGTTGAGCAGCAAACAGCCGCTGCCCGGTCTGCGGGATATTTTGTTGCAAGGCATCGTCCTGGTGATTTCGAATCGATGATTGCTGCTTTTGGTGAGGATGGGATTTATAAATGGTTTTTTGCAGGTCACGGGCAGTATGAAGGTAATTGGAAAAGTAGCAATCCCACAGGATACCTCATGGTTGGTACAGACAACGGCGCCATTATAAGGCCGGCTCACGTTTCCGGTTCGATCCCGTACAAATTGAATGAAGCGATAATCTGGGCTTGCGGAGCCGGTGTTATCGCAACGGAAAATTCCGATCCTAGAATGGAATTATTCAATCTTCAGTCGGTTCCTCGTGGAACCTGGAGGGACGTTGTTTCTAGAAATGGTCAAGGTGTCCG
>PXDC01000236.1 GCA_003565135.1 Verrucomicrobiota bacterium | reverse complement strand
GTCGGCTGGGCGATCCATTGGACCCATTGGTTCCGCAACCGGGGCTCCGGGGAGGAACCCGAGGGGGTGCCTGCGCCCGTGCGATCGGCCGGCGGGCTCAAACTGACGCGGGAACGGGAAACGGGAGGGGTGGTGCATCAGGCGCCCGCGAGCGCCCGCGTCGAGGCCGAGTCGAAGTGGTGGGCGATCTTTACCTTCTGGCGGAAGGCGCCGGAGGAGGCGGACAGCGAGCTGCTGCACCGGATGATTCACGAGGCGGTGGAACAGGATGCGACGGATATTCACCTGGAGCCTCACGACAATCACTACCTGGCGCGCTTCCGGGTGAACGGGATTTTACGCGACTACAAGAGGTTTCACTGGAACACGGGCGAACATTTCCTCGCCATCATCAAGGTCATGGCCTCGATGGATGTGGTCGACAAGGCGCGGGCGAGGGACGGGCGATTCGAGTGGGTCGACGAATCCGCCGGCTACAAGATCGATACGCGGGTCTCGGTGTCGCCTTCCTTCCGCGGGGAGAAAGTGGCCCTGCGGTTCCTGAACCGGCCGTCGGCGACGGTGGACATCGATTCGCTCGGAATGGACGAGGGGATGAAAAAGGCCTTGCGGCGGGCCATTCGGCATCCGGAGGGATTTATCCTCATCGCGGGAACGACGGGTTCCGGGAAAACCACGACCGCCTACAGCATCCTCAACCTGGTGGCGGGGCCGTCGGTCAACACCATGACGATTGAAGATCCGGTCGAGTACTCTCTTCCCAACGCCACCCAGATCGGCGTGAACCCGCAGCGGGGCCTGACTTTCGAGGAGGGGCTTACGACCGTACTCCGGCAGGATCCGGACGTGATCTTTGTCGGGGAAATGCGGGATCCGAATTCCTTCAAGACCGGTATCCGCGCGAGCCTGAGCGGCCACCTGGTCGTGAGCACGATGCACGCGCGCGATACCGTCCACATATTCGCCAGCCTCCGCAATATGGGGATCGAACAGTCCAGCCTGATCGCTTCGGTCAAGATGGTGGTGGCGCAGCGATTGGTGCGCCTTCTCTGTCCGGATTGCAAGGAGCCGGAAGACGAGCTCGATGAGGAATCGTGCGAGTTTCTGGCTCTGGACTCCGGCGACGGGGTGTCCCTGTATCAACCGGGGGCGGGGTGTGGAACGTGTTATTACTCGGGCTTTGTCGGGCGCGTGGGCGTCTTCGAGTACCTCACCATGGACCGGGTGGTCAAGGAGTGGCTGGAGAAGGGCGGGCACGCGAGCGACCTGCGCCGGGATCTGCGGAATCGGGGAACCCGGACGCTCCACGATGATGCCTGCGAAAAGGTATTGTCGGGGGAGGTTTGGCTCCAGGACGCCATCCGCTCGGTAGGATTTGACGAATGACAAACTCCCTTTTGATCCAGTTTGGCGCGCTTGTGGTGCTGGTTCTTTTCGTCGGGGTCGGCGTGCGGAAGGCCGCGGAGGATGGTTTTTTTCCCACGCTGTGCACGATGGCGATCCTCTACGCCGCCTTCCGGGTCGCCAACCTGCAATGGGAGGCGGTTTACCGCTACCTGGACGGTAATCTGGAAATGGATACGGCCAGTGCGGTTTCGGCGGCCTATTGGATGGGGTTTTTTATGGTCATTCTTCCCGGCATGCTTTACGGGCGGCTGCTCACCCGGGAGAACGTGCCGTTTCCTCCCCAGGTGGAACGGTGGGGAGGGATGGCCGCCGGTGCCGCCTGCGGGCTGATCCTGTTCGGGGTCGTGGTCCACTCGGTGTCGCGGTTCACCTTTTACCAGGACCACCTGCAAACCCCCCTGCGGCTGTTTACCCGGGTGCTCGATCTTATGGTTATCGTTTGACCGGTTGCTCCCGGCGGTTCCCGTCGCGTTCCGAGAGGAGAAAGGTAATGTAGGCGAGATCGCGGGGGCGGGTCAGCTTGGGGTTGGGGTAGGGCGTCTCCAGGAGGGTTACGGGGATTCCGGCCCGGGATACGGCGGCGGCGTCGTCGGTGATGACAAGCTGTCTACGGCTGACGTCCCGGTAGGCCCGGCGCAGCATTTGGTGCTCGAATGCCTGGGGCGTTTCCGTGGCCCAGAGACGGCTCCGGTCGATCTCTTCGAGGCGGAGTCGCCGGGTGTGGGTGGCATCGGCGGCCCGTTTCACGGTGTCGGTAATGCGGTGAGCGAGACAGGCGGCGCCGTCTTCCCGGGCCAGGCGCGCGAGTTCGATCACGGTTTCCGGTAGCACGAGGGGGCGGGCGCAATCGTGGATGAAAACCGTTCGGGCGGCGGGCGGAACGAGCTCGATCCCGCGGCAAACCGAGTCCTGGCGCTCGTTGCCGCCGGGGGTCCAGTGCACCTGTTCCGGCCCGATGCCGGGCGAGGCCGCCACGGCCTCCTCCAGGGCGGCTCGCTGGGACGCATCGCGGTAGACCACGATAAAATCGGCGCAAAGCCCGGTGGCGGCGAACGCCTCGACGGAGTAGGAGAACAGCGTTCGCCCCCGCACGGACACCAGAATTTTGTCACCGGCAACGCCCTCCATGCGGGTGCCTTTGCCGGCGGCGAGGAGAATCACCGCGTCGCTGCCGCCGGCCCCGTGCGTCATGGGCGGAGTTCGTTGCGGATGGCGGCCAGGACCTCGGCCGGGCGTTCGGCCCGGAGGAGGGGGCGGCCGACCACGATCAGATTCGCGCCCGCCGCGGCCGCTTCGGCCGGCGTGGTGACGCGTTTTTGTTCGTCGGCGGAGCTTCCCGCCGGCCGCACCCCGGGGGTGACGAGGAAGGCGTCGGCGCCGAGATCCTCCCGCAGCGCGGCCGTTTCGCGCGGGGAGCAGACGAAGCCGTCGATGCCGCACCGGTTCGCCATCCGCGCCAGTTCGCGGGTCAAGTCCAGGGGATCGCGGTCGATACCGGCGGCCTTGAGCTGGTCCGCGTCCATGGAGGTGAGGACCGTTACCGCGAGCAGCCGCAGGTTCGGCGCGCGGTCAGCGCGCGCCCGTTCGGCCGCTTCCAGCATGGCGGGTCCCCCGAGGGCGTGCACCGTCAGGAGTTGGACCGGCAGGGTGGATATGGATTGGACCGCGCCGGCCACGGTGTTGGGGATGTCGTGGAGCTTGAGGTCGAGAAAAAGGGAGTAACCCAGCTCGGCGATCTCGTCCACGAAGTCGGGCCCGTAGCGCGTGAACAGTTGCAGCCCGATCTTGACCCATTTGAGTTCCGGACCGATGCGGTCCAGGGTTTCCCGGGCGGCTTCCCGGGACTCCACGTCGAGAGCCAGCACAACATCGCAATTCATGACAGGGGAAACGATATCACCGCACATGAGCGGCCACGCAACCAAAATAGTCCGGCGGTGCCGGGCGGCGCGGGAGGCCCGGCCGTACCGCCGCCGGCCGTTTCAATCGAGGGGGATTTCCAGAGTCATTCCCGCGCGCACCGAATTGGCGTTGGGCAGGACGTCCCGGTTGGCCTCGTAAATTTCCTGCCAGCGATTGCCGGTGCCGTACACCCGCGCGCTGATCCGGTAAAGATTGTCTCCGGGTTCGACGGTGTAGGTGCGGGATCGCGAGGGGGTGCGAGCGGAGCGTTCGGTTTCCGCGGTTGGCGTCGCCGAGGCGGTGGCGGTCTGACTGCGGGGCGTCTCCTCCCGTTGCCGGGTTTGTTCCCGGCGGCTATCCTCGATTTGCCGTGCGGCTGCTTCGGCCCGCTGTTCGGCGTCCCTCACCGCCGCGTGCAAGGCTTCGCGTTCCTCCCGGAGACCCGCCACTTCGCGCTTCAACTGCTGGTTCTCGTTCTCCAGTTCCTCGATCGAAGCCAGCAGGTCGAGGCGTTCGAGGGTGTGCTGCAGGGGTTGCGCGGGCAAGGTGCGGGCGAATTCCTTCATGGCCCGGTTGATTTGTCCCCGCACAAGGTCGGCCTGCGGTGAATTCGGCTTTTGTTCGAGGTAGCGCCGAAAGTGGTAGATGGCCTCGACCGGTTCCTCCAGGTGGGTCAGGTAAATATCCGCGGCTTCGAAATGCGATTCGGGAGCGTCGCGCGGGCGCCGATCGATGACGCGCAGGAAGGAGCGCAGGGCATCGTCCTGGCGCCCCTCCCGCAGGAGTTGTTTGCCCCGCTGAAAGGCGCGTTCCTGTTCTTCCGTAAGGGTTTCACCGGTATCGTAAAACCCGCATCCACCGAAGGCGAGCAACAGGGCGGCCAGAATCGCCGGACCTGTTCGAAACAGGATGTGATTTAATACAGACAAACGGACTCTCCCGGCAACATTCAGCTTGATTGGTTTTGCATGCCCGCACGGCGGAATTCGGTCACGTGTAGGCCTTGCCATTATTGCACGAGAATGGGGCGAGACAACAGGAATTCAAGGAATCCGTCCCTCTATCGGCAAAAAAACTTTCGCACGATTTCCGGAAATGTCCATACTGCGGGTTTTCATCCGCAAACCGTTTCCCCGGGGCCGGGTCATTCCGTCATGGACAACGAAGAGATCATCAAAAAGGGGCGCCGTTGCCTGGATATAGAAATCGATGCCCTGGGCGCGACGGCCACCGGGCTCGACGAGGATTTTGTCCGTACCGTGCGGGCGGTCGACGCCTGCCTCGAGGCGGGCCGGAAAGTGATTTTCACCGGCGTGGGGAAATCGGCCCACATCTGCCAGAAGCTGGTGGCGACCTTCAACAGCATCACCGCGCGTTCCAGCTTCCTCGATGCCACCCAGGCGCTTCACGGCGATCTCGGGCTCTGTGTGGACGGCGACCTGGCCATTATTCTCAGCAACAGCGGGGAGACGGAAGAACTGGTCCGGCTGGCGCCCATTCTCAAGCGGCTGGGCATAAAGACGGTCGCCATGACCGGCCAGCCGGAGTCGACCCTGGCCCGGGCTTGCGACGCCCGGCTTCTCTTTCGGGTCCCGAATGAAGCCTGTCCCCTCAAGCTGGCCCCGACCGCCAGCACGACCGCCAGCCTGGCCCTGGGCGATGCCCTGGCGATGGTTCTCCTCGAGATGAAGGGATTTACGGAAAAGGATTTCGCCCGGTTCCACCCGGGCGGCAGTCTCGGCCGAAGCCTTCTCCTGAAGGTGTCGGACATCATGCGGACGGGCAGGCGCTTTCCGCTGCTTCCGGAAGCCACGCCGACCCGGGAGGCGATTATTGCCATGACCCGCGCCAAGGCGGGGTCGCTGGCCCTGGTGGACCAGGGGTCCGGGAAACTGACCGGGATTTTTACCGACGGCGATTTCCGGCGGGCCGCGGTCGAGGATTCCGATTGCCTGGAACGTCCCGTCAGCGACTTCATGACGCCCGGACCCAAGACCATCGAGGCGGAGGCCCTCGCGGTGGAGGCCCTCAAGCTGTTTGAGAAACACAATATCGACGACCTCATCGTGGTGGACACCGAAGGCGTACCCGTCGGTTTGATCGACAACCAGGACCTGCCCAAGCTCCGGATAGTCTGAGCCGCCGCCGGATGGCGCGGGGGTCTCTTTTTGTGTTGCCCGCGGGGCCTCCCGGGCGCTTCCATACGGAGGTATGACCGAACCAGCGTTAGGCCCGACGGGCGAAATCCTTTACGACCTGCCTTCACCCTACCAGCCGCACCCCTGCGGACTCCTGCATCTTCCGCGATTCCTGGCCAAGATCCGCAAACACCTCGACGGCGAATTGCCCAAGTCCTACCAGCGCAATTTCACCAAGGGATTCGACGGTTTCCTCTGCCTGCACTTGGGAGTCGATCCCGGGGATGTGGTGGATATCGTGAGGACAAGTGAATCCGAACAGGAGGTGGACCGGCGTTTGCGGGCACTCTTTCCTGAAGACCTCCGGGTGGCGGAATGGAACCGCAAGCTGGTGCAGATGGGCATGAGCGAG
>PXDC01000074.1 GCA_003565135.1 Verrucomicrobiota bacterium | reverse complement strand
TCGATTTTATCCCCGCCGATTCTTGTTCCTTTTCGGGGCTTGCAAACCGTGTCCCGATTTGTTTCCTTTCAAATTTACGACTTTCCGCCAGGATAGCTCAGTTGGTAGAGCAATGGTTTCGTAAACCATAGGTCGTGGGTTCGAGTCCCATTCCTGGCTCCCCGATTCTACTCCCCGACCCGACGTAGCCGGCACTAAATCACAGCGCTCCGCTTCAGACAGGCGGTACTGTGGGCGCCTTCCGGAATATTTTGCGCGTTTCACGCAAGATTGTCACTGACAAGGGCCCAAAACAAGCCGGAAACCTCATAAAACTTCGGCTCTCCGGACGAATTCCCGTTGTCGTCACCCGAATGTTCATCGAAGTACGAAGGCTCGCGACGTTCCCCATGAGCCATCAAAACCGTCAGTCCGTTGAGATTCTGGTGGAACGCCTCCACTCGGCACCAGATCGAAACGTTCGAGAGCTGAATGTCGGAAGGAAACCACATTTCACCCCACCGTCACCCTGTCGCCGTGAAAAGCGGCACAATCGACGCAGTTGAGAGGCGCAACGTGCCGGCCGCCCCGCTGTGCGTTCTTTCTCGGTGGGTTACACATACCCGGTACATTGTACCATGCCATTTTTTCGATACCTATGGAGGAACTTCAGGATTTTTGAATTATCGTCTGGAAAGCGTTCTCCGCTCAATGCGCCGGGACATCTCCGAACTTTTTCTGCAGTTGGTCCAGTTCCCCAGTGAGTTCCCTGACTGCCTCCGCATAAGCGGGATCGGCATAAACGTTTGTCATCTCGAGCGGATCGTTCGTCAGGTCGAACAACTCCCATTCGGGCTCGGTATCTTCGTCCGAGGCCCCCTTGCACCCGAAACCTTTTCCGTAGTAATAAATCAATTTATATCGGTGCGTTCGGACTCCGTAATGCGAGTAGACGTTGTGCTCGCTATCCTTGTGCATCCAATAGCGATAGTAGAGGCTCGTCTGCCAGCTCGCGGGTTTCTCGCCGCACAGGACCCCGCGGCCGGACACGCCCTGCATTTCGGCCGGGACAGGTGAACCGGCGTAATCGAGAAAGGTTGGAGCGAAGTCGTTGTTTGTCAGTATAGCATCGCTGACGGTACCGGCCGGGATTTCCCGGGGAAAACGGGCCAGAAAAGGCATCTGCAGGGACTGCTCGTACATGAAACGTTTGTCGAACCACCCGTGGTCTCCCAGAAAAAAACCCTGATCAGAGGTATAGATGACCAGGGTGTTCTCCGCCAACCCGTTGGCATCCAAGTAATCGAGGATCCGGCCCACGCTGTCGTCAATCGAGGCGCAGCAGCGGAGGTAGTCTTTGATATACCGCTGGTAACGCCATATCCGTTCCTCTTCGAACGAAAGGTTTTCCGGCGGTGCTGCTTTGAGGTCCCGTTCGGTCAAGTCCTCCATCCGCATCCGGGCGACCCGGGCAGCTTCGGCGCGAGTTGCGTAGTCGTCCCACAGCGTCTCCGGCAACGGAATATCCTCCTCCGCGTACAACGAGGCGTACTTTTCACCCGGCTCCCAGGGCCGGTGGGGTGCCTTGTGGTGGCAGAAAAGCAAAAAGGGCTTTTCCGGGTCCCGCCCTTCAAGCCAGTCGAGGGTGAGATCGCTGATAATATCCGAAACGTATCCGGAGTAGTTTTTCTTTTCCCCCATCTCGATCATATCCGGATCGTGGTACAGCCCCTGTCCGGGCAGGACGTTCCAGTAATCAAAACCCGTGGGATCGGCTTCACCACCGTGGCCCAAGTGCCACTTGCCAACAATTGCGGTCTGGTACCCGGCCTCGCGCAACAGTTTTTGAACGAGGATCGGCCGCCGCCCGTCGAGCCGGTCGGCGAGAGTTCTCACTCCGTTGACGTGCGCGTGCTGCCCGGTGAGTATGGCAGCCCGGCTGGGCGTGCAAATTGAGTTGGTACAGTAGCAGTGATTCAAACGCATGCCTTCGCGGGCCAGTCGATCGATGTGCGGGGTCCGGTTGATCCGGCTTCCGTACGCTCCGATCGCGTGCGCGGCATGATCATCGGACATTATAAACAGAATATTGGGTCTATCGGCCATCGTTCTTTCACCTCCTGTTCGGTCCAGCACCTTGACTCCGCCCCTCACTTGGCAATTTGAATTTCATCCAACCAGAACTCATCTTCGGCCCCGACCTCCGTGCCGCCGTAGTCTTCAAGGTCCCCAATGTGCAGCGCTTGGATCATGCGCACCCCCGGAAACGCCTCGGCAATTCCGCTAACATCCAGGGTGATCTCGTGCCATTCCCCATCGTCGACCAAGCGCCCCTCCCCGTGCGGCTCGCTCTCCGTACCCGCCAAGAAATGCCTCCGGCGATCAATCCGAAAATCCCACGGATCCTTCACGTAATACGCCGAAGGATACGGCGTTACAAATATCGCAACTGGCGTACCGGGACGGATCTGGTACCGTATGCGCACGGTCGGGTATTTCTCGATGTCCCAATTCCGCGGATGGACGATCGCAGGAATAGGTCCGCCCCCGTTCAGCGCCGCGATCCTGTGGTAGCCCCTGCCGGTCTCGTCATCGATATGATGCGTGTACCTCGCGTACCCGGTCCCGCGCCGGCCCCGGTAAAACTGCCAGTGCACCCACCACTCCTCGTCGTCGGCGTCGAAGGTGGTATGCAGCAACACCTCCTCATCCTGCGGCGGCTCCGCGTTCACGTAGCCCACGCCCATATAAGTCCTCTCCTCATCATCGGTCACCCGCACCCGGATCCCGTAATCGTAGCCCGGTTCAAACTGGTGTGTGACCCGCTTTCCTTCGGCCCAGAAGTCGCCACCCAGGTGCCACTCGTACTTCAGCGGTCCTTCAATTCCCCGCGTGACCGCCCGCAGTTCCACCTCTTCGCCCGCCTCGGGAAATGCCTTGTACACCACCACTTGAACACTCGGCCGGACCTCATCGCCGTGCTCGTAAACCCCCATGTCAGGTCCGGCCCCCGCCCAGGGGAAAGCGACCGGTGCGTTCATTTCCCACTCGAGCTCCCGGTCGAGCTTCAGCAGCCGCCGATCAAAGTCGACCTCGACAACACGGGCGCGATGAGACGTTTCGCCCACCGCGATCAGATCCCCGATCTCGCCGTCGATCCCGTAACCGTCGTAAAAATAGAACGGATCCTCGACCGGCAGTTCCCTTCCGCTCCCGGCCGTTAGCGTCCGGGTAAGCGCTGCTGCGGCATCGCGCATCGGACTTCCCGCCACAAGGGAAAAATCAAAGTTGCCCGAGTCCGCGAATCCCGCGGCCCGTTCCAGGTTGTCCGAAAACACCGCCGACTCGCTCCGGGCGGCCTCCAACCCCAGCGGGTCGTGTCCCAGAAGCACCAGCGAGGGCACTCCCTCGTCCCCGGCGTACAGCGCGTTATTGACTACCCGGACCGATTCGGAGCCCCCGCCCGAAATCGACACCTGCGTCCGGCTCCCGTACGGGTCGTTGTCCTCGAAAATCGAGTTTTTCAGGATAAAGTCCCGGAAATTCCGCTTGTCTCCGTGGATCAACAGGCCGGCACCGTGGTTTCCGGATACGACGTTATGGTAGAACCGGGCATTTTCCGTCGGCCGCCCGGGCGCCCTTTCGACCGAGCTCATGAGCCACGGCGGCCCGAAGTTCCGGTAAACCCGATTGAACCGGATAACATTCCGGTTGCCCGCAAACTGATTAATGCTCCCCGCCGAACGGCCGCCGTTGTAGGCGTTTGTGAAGATGTTGTTCTCGATCAGTACTTCCGGCTGTCCCACGTTGGACAGATTCCGCGACCAACCGGAATGAAAAACATTGCCGCGCACAACGATCTTAGGGGAACCGCCCGCGGGCAGATGGAACCCCATAAGGGTGTGCAGCGCCCGGCTGAAACTGTTGCCTTCGAACAGAAGACGACTCGATGCGACGATTCGTCCCATGTCCCCGCCCTGCGTTCGACGCGAAAAGTCGTTATCGAGTATACGCACCTGTTCGCTGTCCTCGATCCAGAACGGAGCCCAGCGGGTCCCGCCCTGAAAGCGGCAGTCCTTGATCGTAACATGTGAAGCGTTCGCGGTCCTCAACCACCCCCCGTCCCCCGTGTCCTCGATGTGGAAGCCCTCAATTGAAACGTGCGAGATATCCTCAAGAAAGACTCTCGGTGTTTCGCCCCGCCCCCAGTCGCCCTCGGCCGTACCAACCAGTCGCGCCCGCCGCCTTTCGGCTGCGCGAAAGACAATGGGCGCCTCCGCCGTGCCGCTGTTTCGCGGGACCAGCCGGCCGGAGTAGTCGCCCGGCAGGAACACCACCGTATCCCCCGCCCCAACCACTTCTCCGGCATGCTCGGGGCTTTGCCACGGTGCTTCACGGGTCCCGGGGTTCCCGTCATCTCCCCCCGGCGAGACGTAGTACAACGCTTCCGGCGGGAGTTGGGCGTCCGCCCGGGTCCCACCGGCCTCCTGGAGGACCACTCCGGCAATCGCAATCCCCGTCAATCGGCAAATCCAACCCAACTCATTCATTCATCAACCCGGTTCCGCCCAGCCGCGGTGCCGTTTCGAAGCACTCGTCCCGTCCACGGACCCCAATGGCTGCCTCAATCGCTTCCCAAAACCCGAAAAAACCGGCGCGGTTCATCCTGCGTGCTGAAAAGACGTTGGATTGCTTCGCCCTGCCCTTCGATCATTTCGCCGACCGGTTGCCAAGATTCGAGGTCGGTCGAGGACTCAATCTGATACACCCGGCCGGTCTCTCCGTCAAACGCCACCTCCACCGCAGTGAAGATTTCGGTCTCGACCGGAATGAAATCCGGCCGGTCGGCCTCCCAGATTGCCTGTATTTCGGCCTCGCTCAAAGCGCCGGAACCGTCGCTGTCCGACGCAAAAACCCGGACATTGGCAATCCGGCCGTCAAAGGGACGATGAAAAAACTGCGTAACGTTCCCAATTGCAATCGCGTCAACATTTTGATCATTGCGTACCGTTCCGTTGTCCAAGCTGGCGACGTTATCCAGTATAACGTCATCCGAATTCAAGTAGGCATAATAAACGCGTGCGTTCGGCTCCTCGTCGAAAATGCTGATAGTGTTGTCGAACGTTACTGCAAAAAAAGTCCACTGATCACGCTCTTGATGCCATGCCGTTTCACTCTCCAACCGCCTGACACCAATATCCTCATCAGTGAATTGAAGAGCGAACCTTCCTGTGGCGCTGCGGCCTATAATCCAAAAATGCTCCGAGCGGGTAACGAGCATCGCATTGTGATCGAATAATTCGCTCGTATTGAACCAGCCGGTAATGGTAATTGATTCCACTTCGTCGAGAACCGGGCCCGGTTCATATAACAGCGCCCCCGCCCGGTCGCCACCGGGTGCTTGCGTACCCATCCCGGCCGTATCCTGGACCATTGAGATTTTCCCGGGCAACAATACTCCCGGGCCGAACTCCGGCACCCGGTCGTGCCCGTCGAGGGGATTGTCAAACACCCCCTCACCTCCCAGCGAACCGGTGTTCGCCAGCGATTCTCCCTCAAAGGTGAATTCAATCAGGGGTTGCGGAAATTCCTGCGCCTGCGCGGCGGAGGCACCGAGGATCGATGCCGAACAGATTCCCATTCCAATAAGCAGCAGTTTTCTTCTCATTTGTCTTCTCCTTCGTTCCTTGTCCGGTATTCGTCGCCGAAACCTGTAAAAAGCCCGGTTCGTTACAACCTGCCGGCCCTTTCTCGAAAAATTCAGGGTTTCTCCATTACACCGCCGATAACCCGGATTCTGTCATTGGCACCCACTCTGCCCAGAAACTCACGGCTAAAGGTGCGAACGCTCCCGTCCAGGCGGACCACCGAGAGGTTATTGCCCGTAAACCCGCCGACCAGATCCACCCACGCGTCTGCGGTG
>PXDC01000261.1 GCA_003565135.1 Verrucomicrobiota bacterium | reverse complement strand
GAATTCTTCGTAGTGAGGGGGTTTATCCCCCGATTCTCCGGGTCCCCGGATCTCCCGGGATAAACCCGGTCGCCACAACCACGGGAGTGCCGCTGTTTTCGAAAAACTTGATGCCGGAGAGTATATCCATCATCTCCGCTCCGTGATCGGATGCTTCGTGCCTTGAGCGTGGCTCCGGAAAAGGTCATTACCGACAGTGCGGCACAACCGGGTATGAATTTTTTCGGGCAGAATCATTCAATCTGAAGAATTTGTCATCCCGGTTTCCCGAACCAGTGGAAAAAACAGGGCGCCGAAGAAGAAGCAAAGGGTTGCCACGAGTTGCAGCGTTTCTTCGAAATAAAGGGCGGTATCCGCGGTCAGGGCGAATACCTCTTTATCGAAGAACCAGGAGCACCCGTACAGAAGTATGCCCGCATAAACAAATCGGCTCCCCTTTCCCAAAACCAGAATAAAGCGCCTCTGCCAAAGCTCGTTTCTCACGGCAATCAGGATCGAACCCAGTGAGATCCACATAAGGACGATAAAAACGCGAAATACCGTCTCAACCAGGGCCCAGAAGTCCTGGGTTCCGATCGCATCCACATCGAACTCGCGGGCGAATAGTGACAGACACAACAGTGCGAGTGTCGAATGGAACAGCACAAAGGTACGGGGCTGGCCCATTTGTAGCAGGGCTTCCCGCACGTGAATCAATACGGCCAGAAAGAGCAGGACCGCCTGGGCCGTTTCCACAATATGATTTTCCTCAAAAACTCCCGCCACCGTCTTCCAAAGCAAAAAAGTGGCCATGGGCGTCACCAAAAGGGTGAGGCCCACAATCATGGAGATTGAACAGGTGTTTTCTGCAGAATGCCGACGTATCATGTGACCCCGAAAGAACGTCCATATCGTTTTAAACGGACGATTGTTTGAACGATGACCCGGATCCCGGTGTTACGGAATGCGGAAGTGTCGCGGTCCCGGAAACTGACCGGGATCGGCCCCCATGTTCAAGGCGATTCCTCCTCGGGTCGATCAAGGAATTCACCGGAAAATTTGAGGCAAACCTCGTCCGCCACATTGGCCAGAAAGGGAACGTTCCTGATCGATTTCGAATGTTCGAGGACTGCCGGCGGGATTCCCAACAGGGCAAAGATCACCCGGATTTTTTTCATATCCCCAAAAATGACGAGGCGATCCATTCAGGCAAACCGACGTCGCACCAACATTCCGTGCCGTGTCCGGCCGACGGTTAGCAAGATAAATTCCCGTTTTCAACAACGGGAAAGGCAAGATCCTGTCCGTTATCGATCTCCGTCACCACCCACCCAGGCGGACGTAACCAGCTCTTTCAGGCGTTCCCGACCCGTGGCGCTCACCTTGGCGACAAAGCCCTGTTTGTGGGTGAAGTGAACGTCGGGCTGATCGTCGATACGGTTGAAATCGAGTCTGGGATCATCGTTAAATCGGGAAAGGCCGTACCCGGGGCCGCGGCGATCCGGGTAGACCAGGCCCGCCACAGATCCGGTCCATTCGCGACTCTCGATAAAACGTCCCAGCCCGAACGACGGCTCGGCCGGAAGCGGATCGGTCCGGGGCATGTAGAGGACCCGGAATGAATCACCGCCGGTCCCCAGTTCCCAGAGTTCGGCATGTCGACCGATGGTATCGAGACGTTCGCGCAGGGTTTTCAAATAATCCAGCAAATCCTCCCCGATCATCCGCATCACTTCCCAGAGCGGATCCCCGCTGCGCAACTCCTCGGCCCGGGCGAAACGGCGCAGGAGGGTTACGTCGATGGGTGAATTAAGCCGGTTCATGGCGTCCCGTTCCACCCCCATCCACCGGGCGGTGGCCACCGGACCGCGACAATCGAACCACTCCGCCGGTTCGAGCCAGTCACAGAACCGGAGGGCGTCCTCGTACACACCGATGTGCTGAAGCACCAGGGACAAGGCGCAGGTGGGACGTCGGTCCCGGGGAAACTGGTGGTGGTCGAAGTTGTGACGGGACGGATCGTGCACGTGGCCGACGTCTACGACGCAAATTTCCGGATCCAACAAGTCCGTTTCGGTCGGCTCACGCCGGCAAACCGTTACCGGATGGCGGGCGAGCAGGACCGAACAGGCCAGGACATCGTCCTTATGGGCGCCGCCCGGGTGAGTGATAATCTTTCGGATCGTCATGCCCGACCAGCATGCACGTCCGCTCCCGATTGGCAACCGTCGGCCGGAGCAGAGGCGATGGAAATAAGAACGCCCAGTTCAAAATCGAAAATCATAGCCGGCCGGGTCTTTTCCTCTAATTTCGGCCCCTATTTTGAGTAACCCCGGAATCCAATAAACCCGTCGCACCGGACCGTTCAATCCTCGTCCTTCCCCGCCCATGCACGCAGCGCTTCCTCGCCGAGTACACCCCAGTAGACCCGGATATCACTCAGGGTTCCGGTGAAGGTGCCGGGGGATTCATACCGGCCGACGGAGGACCCGGGACTGGAGCCGATCCGGAACGGAAAATGTGGTTTGGTTGTTATAACCAATCCCTCTTCACTCGCTACGTATTCTCCATTCACATACAAGTGCATCGTCGCATCGGCATCGAGAACCGCTGCCAGGTGCACCGGTTCACCCAGGGCCACCCGATGCGGCGCCGAGGCTTCCCGCAGTTCCCCGCCACTGCGAATGGCGAAGTACGGAACGCCCTGGTCGAGATAAAGCGCGTACCCGTGAGACCCGCCTCCCTGGGTCAACAGCACGCCGTCCCCTTCGGGCACGGCGTGCGCGCCGACCGTAAAGGGTTTGAACGACGGATCCAGGTCGTCCCGGGACTGCCCCTCCCCGGAATCAAACGCCGCCACCTGCTGCAGCGATATATTTTGAAACCGGTCCATCCATCGCTCCCGAACGATCTCCGCCGGCGAGGCGTACGGGTGATCGTCGTCGTAATAAACCTGCAGCCGGCGCAGCTCCGCCTTCAATTCCGCCTGCACCTCCGCGTACTCCGACTCCCCGTAGACACTTTTCAACTCATGCGGATCCGCCTCCAGGTCGAACAGCTCCCACTCCTCGCGCTCGTAAAAATGGGCCAACTTGTAGCGCTCCGTCCGCACGCCGTAATGACGGTTCACCATGTGCACCGCGGGAAATTCGTAGTAATGGTAATAGACACTCGTGCGCCAGTCCCCGGGGATTTCTCCGGCCAGCAGCGGCGTCAGCGAACGGCCCTGAATATCGTCCGGCACCTCCACACCGGCCATGGCCAGCAGCGTGGGCGCCCAATCGAGGTTGCTGACCATGTCGGCGTTCTCGCTTCCCGGTTCCACCACTCCGGGCCAGCGTACGATGAGCGGCGTCCGCAGGGACTCCTCGTAGATCCACCGCTTGTCGTACCAGCCGTGCTCACCCAGGTAAAACCCCTGGTCCGAGGTGTACACAACAATCGTGTTCTCCGCCAGGCCGGCCGCCTCCAGGTAATCGAGCAAACGACCGAGATTATCGTCCACCGACGCAATCGTACGCAGGTAATCCTTGATGTACCGCTGGTATTTCCAGCGCACCAGCTCTCTCCCTTCGGGGGCGGCCTCGTAAAAGGCTTCGTTCTTCGGGCCGTAGGCGGCATCCCAGGCCGCCCGCTGCTCGCCGTTCATCCGTCCGTAGGTTTGTTCCCACGCGCGGTGAATCCGCTCGGGGTCGTCCTCTCCGGGCGGGAGTTTCAGGTCCGCGGCATCCAGGTGACGCCCGATCTCCATTTCCTGCATCCGCGCCGCCGAAGTGCGTCCCTCGTAGTCGTCAAACAGCGTCGGCGGCTCGGGAATCTCAACATCGTCGTAAAGGGTCAGGTGGTCCGGCCCCGGCATCCACCTCCGGTGCGGGGCCTTGTGGTGATACATTAGCAGAAAGGGCTTGTCTTCTTCCCGGCCGTTCTCCAGCCAGTCCAGGGACTTGTCCGTTATGATATCGGTGACGTAACCGGTCACCTGTGTCCGTCCCTCGGGGGTGACAAAATCCGGATTGTAGTAATGTCCCTGTCCCGGCAGCACGTTCCAATAATCGAATCCGGTCGGATCGCTGCGCAGGTGCCATTTTCCGATGATCGCCGTGTCGTATCCCGCCTCCTGAAGGAGCTTGGGAAATGTCTGCTGCTCACCGTCGAAGGTTTCACGGTTGGTCAGTTGCCCGTTGCGGTGCGAATGTTTGCCGGTAAGGAGGACGGCGCGGCTGGGCGCGCAGATGGAGTTGGTCACAAATACATTTTGAAACAGCATTCCGTCCCGTGCCAGGCGGTCGATGTTCGGGGTTTCGTTGATCACGGATCCGTACGCGCCGATGGCGTGGCTGGCGTGGTCGTCGAGGAACACGAAGATGATGTTCGGCCGTTCCGGTGCGGCAGCCTCGACCGGCGGCGCGACCCACGGCAGAGTCAGCGCGAGGAACCCCAGCGAAACGTACGGCGCGAATAAACGGCGACGGTTCCCGGCATGGTGACTACCCGGAGGGAGGGACCGGCGAAAACGGGGCGGTTCTGTGTTCATGCGATCCAAGCAGAACCGGTTCTCCCCGGGAGGTCAAGAAAGGCAAATCAATCCCTACCGGATCCGCACCCGCTCCTCCGGGGAGCGGTACATCGGGTCTCCGGGGCGAATCCCGAACGCTTCATGACACTCCGGCACATTGACCACAACCCCGAGCACCCGGCACATAGCGGGCGAATGCCGTCCGGTCGGGATCCGGTGGCGCAGCGCTTCGTCGCGATACTTGAAGCGCCAGCCCCTCCCATACCCCATAAAAAATCAGCTGGTCGCCGGTGTAGCCATCGAGCACGCGAAAGCAGTTCATAACGGCGGATTGACGGAGGTGTGCGAAAAGCATCACTCACGGTACCCACCTTGACAGGCCGCAACGTGTTCCCGGAGAGCCATGGCCCCAGCGGCAGCCCGCGTATCTCCCGCGACCCGGGGTGATCATTCCATCCGGATCAACAAACGCAGGAACCGTCGCGATGTATCGGACGCGGCCAGGTCGCTGACCATTCGGATGCGCTCGCGGTCGTCTCCGGCCTCCGGATCGATCACCTCTTCGTTAAAGGCGATATTATTCCAATCCTCCAGGTCGGTCGACGCTTCCAGGTGAAACGTCACATCGGCATCCGTCGACCGCTCCAGCTCGACCGCGATCCTGCCGTCGTTCTCGACCACAAACGCCGGCGCCGCGTCCGCGGCCGGGGTCATGGGCATCAACCCGAGGGCGTATTTCAGGAGGTTGCTTATCCCGTCACCCACCGGCTCGTCCTCCGGGTGCGACAGCCGTCGGTTGACGACCGATCCGCAATCCGTTTCCCTCATGGGATGCCGCGCCTCGTATCGCTCGTCCTCTGGGGATGCCTCATCGTAATGGGTACTGCCGCAATCGCGGATTCCGCCGGTGAACGCCGCCTCTATGTGGCACCGGAGAAAGAGGGAACCGGCTCCGGAGAAACCCCCGCGAACGCAGCCGCATTTCAGGATGCCGCCTTCTGGCAAACGGTTCAGGCGCACCTGGAGGAAGAACCGGTAACGGTTGCGTTTCTGGACGGAACCTACCTCTGCCTTCCCCACCTTGAGTTGAACGGCCTCGGCCATGAAATCCACCGGCTCACCCTTCGGGGCGACACCACCGACGGCGCGGTTTTCCGCAGGCATCCCGACGATCCCGAGGAAAACGCCGACCTGTTCACGCTGAACAACTGCCGCAACCTCGCCCTCCGCCACCTTCACTTTCGCGGCGACGAACGAATCGGTTACGCCTTCCGCGCCCGCGCGGGGTCGCGGGACATCGATATCGAGCATTGTACATGGATCGACCTCCACGGAGTGCGTTACGGTGCGGCGGGGACCACGGGATCCACCACCCGCGACATCACGTTCCGCAACTGCGTCTTCAAACGAATCGGT
>PXDC01000410.1 GCA_003565135.1 Verrucomicrobiota bacterium | reverse complement strand
CCGTCCGTGGGGATTGGCGAAGGGGTAGGCGATGTGGATTTCGAAAAGCCCGGTCCGCGGGTCAAAGCGGTAAATGCCGCCGTCGGTGTTGCGAACGGGTCCGTGAAAGGTTTCCACCTGGGTGCGGTGAAAAACACCGTCGCTCAGGTAAAGTCCGCCACCCGGATCGTAGGCGAGGGAGTTGGAGGCATGGGGGGAATCGGCCGCGTCCAGGCCCATCAAAACGCGTTCCTTCCAGTCGGCCTTGCCGTCGCCGGTGGTGTCGCGCAGGAACCACAAATCGGGAGGCTGCACCACCAGCACGCCGTCCCGGTGAAATTGAAAACCGGTGGGCGCGTGCAGGTCGGTGGCGAACGGGATCATCGTGTCAGCCCGTCCGTCCCCGGTGGTGTCCTCGAAAATCAGCAGACCGTCGCCGGTTGCACTGGTCGGCCTGCGCACCGGATACTCCGGCCAGACCGCTACCCAGAGCCGCCCCCGGGTGTCCCAGGCGATTTGCACCGGATTGATGAGTTCCGGAAAGCGGGCCTCGTCGGCAAAGAGGTTGATGGTCAATCCCGGGTGGAGCGCCATCTTGTTTATCGCCGCTTCCCCGTCCAGGATCGGGTGGGAGCCGTCGGGGTTGGGGCCGGGGAAATTGGTGGGGACTTCGGGCACCGGCGGCAGGTTGTCGTCCCGGACCGCGAGACTGTCGCCGCGGGCAACCGCCCACACGCGCTGGTCGCGGTTGGCCGTCATGACGTCCCGCTGCGCCATCTCCCGCTGCATGATTTGGAAATTCGAAATCCTCGGTTCGGGCGGATCGCGGTCGCTAATGAAGCCGGGCTCTCCCGGCAGATAGGCCAGGGCCGAACGGCCGCCGTGAATGTTGTGGGCATCGATGATTCGGTAGCGTTGGCGCCAGTGCCGGTTTTTCTCCACCACGGCTTCCCGCAACGCTTCCCAATCTCCCCGCGGAGCCTCGGCGGCGAAAATGGCCCGGAAGGCCTTCGGGGCGAGTTGCCGGTAACCCCGGTCGTTGAGGTAATGGCCGTTGACCGTGAGGGCGGCGCCCTCGCCGGCCGCGTGTGCCAGGGCGGGTTGCGACAGGCGGAAGAGATCGACAAAGGTCACGTCACGGGCGGCCGCGACTTCGCGCATGGCGTCCGTGTAAGCGGCGAGCCGCCGGTTGTTACCGCGCGGATCGGGAAAGCGCGCATCCGGGTGGCGCTCGTTGGCGACCGGCGAAAACAGGACCAGGCGGCGCGGGGGCGGGCCGCCGGGTTCGGGGTTTTGGATGGTCTCGATAAAATGGGCCAACCGGTTCCGGAAATCCATCAGCCCGGCGGTGTCGCCGAAGGATTCGTTGAATCCGTAAAACGCGAAAACGACGGTGGCCCCGACTTGGTCGAGCCACTCGTCCCGGCTGCCAAAATTGTCCGACCGGTGCCAGGTGTCCAGTTCGTCCCCGGCGGCGGCCAGGTTCCGGAACACCAGGTCGTGCTCCGGGTGGGCGGCGTGGATGAGGGTTTCCAAGTAACCGGCGTGTTGCATCCGGTCGGCCAGGGCATTGCCCAGCACCGCGATCCGGTCCCCCGGCACCAGCGTGAGTGGAAGCGGTTGCGCCGGTTCCTCCGCTGATGGACGGCAGGCGTTCAACAGGACCAAGCCGAGCGTCAGCGCGGCGGCGCCAAACCAACGCGGACGCCTGGCGGGAGGGGGCGCGGGGAGATCAGGTTGCGGCTTCAAAGCAAACGGGTGCTCGGACCGGGGTGATCGAACCGGCCGGTCCGGAGTCAATCAGTTGGTCTCCTCCGGGAAAAAGATGGTTTCCATGAAGCGGATGGAGACGAGGCGGAAGAGGTCGGCGTTGCTTTTTTTAGCAAAACCGTGCCCTTCGTCCATGGCGAGAAAATACCACGGTTCGGAACCGGCCTGGCGGATGCGCTCGACCATTTGCTCGGACTCCGAGAGCGGCACGCGGGGGTCGTTGGCGCCCTGCGCGATCAGCATCGGCCGACGGATGCGGTGGGCGTTGGTGAGGGGGGAAATCGCTTGCAAAAACGAGCGCATGCGCGGGTCGCGCTCGTCGCCGTATTCGACCCGCCGGAGGTCGCGCCGGTAATCGGCGGTGTTTTCGAGAAAAGTCACGAAATTGCTGATACCGACCGAGCTGATACCCCCGGCCAGGCGGTTTCCGTAATGAACGTGGGTGGCGTAAACCATGTAGCCGCCGTAACTGCCGCCCATGGTGATGATCCGGCCCGCGTCGAGATCCGCGCGGGTTTCGATCCAGTCAAGCAACGCCCCGATGTCCATAACGCTGTCCTCCCGCCGGTAATGGTCGTCGAGGGAGACAAACACGCGCCCGTACCCGGAGGAGCCCCGCACGTTGGGGGCGATCACGCAAACGCCGAGTTCATTGACCAAAAACTGCCACAGCGGGTTGAAGCCGGGTCGGGTTTGGGAGGCGGGGCCGCCGTGGATGAAGATCAACACCGGGTGGGGGCCGTCTCCCTCCGGGCGGTATTTCCACGCGGAGATTTGGCGGGGATTGCCGTCCACTTCGTCAAAGGTGGGGTAGTGGATCAAGTCGGGAACCACGAACCGGTCGGTGTCGAGCCCGCCGACTTCGGAGTAAGTCCAGCGTTCGAGGGAACCGTCGGCTGTATTGAGAACATGGATGTCGCCGGGGGAGCGGGAGGTGTTGAGCACCATGCCGAGCCGTTCGCCGCCGGGGTGCCAGCTGAGGGCGCCGATCAGGCCGACCGGCAGGCCGGGAACGGGCCGCATGGTCAGGGTGGAGGTGTCGAGCAGGCGGAGGCGGGAGAGACCGTCCTCGTTGGTGTTGAAGGCGAGGGTGCCCCCGTCGGGACTCAGGGCCAGCGATTCGACGTTCCACGGGATGTCTCCGGTGAGGATTTCCTCTTCCCCGGTTGCGGGGTTGTGGAGGCGCAACTGGCGGAAATTTTGGTCGCGGTCGGAAACCAGCCAGAGCTTTTCGCCGTCGCGGGTCCATTCCGCCGCGCCGTAGCGCACGGTGCGGTTAACCTCGGGACGCCTGTCGTCGATTTGGCGGGCTTCGCCGGTTTGCAAGTTGAGCAGGTGCAGGCGGGACTCGGTGGAGGAAATAAATTCGTTCAGCAGGAGACGGGTGCCGTCGGGAGAAAACGAGGCCGGGGTGAAGAAGCCCGAGGCTTCGTAAACCATGCGGCGGCTATCGGGATCCTCCGCGTCCGCCAGCCAGATATCCCAATCGCGCCCGTTGCGTTCCACCGAGGCAAAGGCGATGCGGTCGCCGGCCTCGTCCCACACCGGGGCAATGGTGCGGGATTTCCCGTCGCTGAAGCGGACGGCGGTCCCGGTTGCCCGTTGGAAAAGATAAAGCTGAAACTGTTCGTCGCCGCCGCTGTCGCGCAGATAGAGAAAGTCCGCCCGATCCGAGTGTGGGCGCACGCGGACATTGCCGACGCGTTCGGGATAAAAGGTCAACTGGCTGCGGGCGCCCCCGGCCATGAGCACCTCGTGCACCTGGGCGGTTTCGGCAAAGCGGGTGAGGATGAGCATGCCCTCCCCGTCGGGCCGCCAATCGGCCAGGGAGGCCCCGCGGGTTTCCAGATACGGTTGGAGGCGCTCGGCCAACCGTTCGGGAATGTCGGGCACGTTTTCCAGAATGACATTGCCGATTTCCCGGCGTTCGGAGGCACCGGCCAGGGTGGCGGCGACCGTGAGAAGGGTGGCGAAGGTAATCCAGCGAAGGCGAACCAATGGTTTCATGGCAAAAATCAGGCACCGCCCGCGCCGCCGGGTCAACCCCGAAGAATGGGCTGAGACCTGAAGGCTGAAGTGGATGAGATGGCGGACGGCGGCCACGGCCCGGCGAAGGGACACTTCGGTCATCGTGAACGGCCCGATGTCACCACTCCGGATGAAATCCAAGCGACACGGCTCCTTCCCTATTCACGGGCCGGTTATTCCGCGATTGTAAGCCGCTGGCGGAGGTCGCGGGCTTGTTTGCGGATGACGGCGAGATCCTTGTGCGAACGCCGGTCCAGGTTCCGGACTTGCAGCTTCATGCGCGGGTTTTGCTCAAGGGTTTTGCGATGCCGGTCCAAAAAGTCCCAATACAAGGTGGTGAACGGGCAGGCGTCTTCCCCGGTGGCGTTGGCCGGGTTTTTCGGGCAATTCCCGCAGTAATTGCTCATGCGCTGGATGTATTTGCCGGTGGCCGCGTAGGGTTTGGAGGCCATCAGGCCGCCGTCGGCGTATTGCGACATGCCGAGGGTGTTGGGCAGCTCCACCCATTCCACCGCGTCCACATAGACGGCCAAATACCACCGGTGGACCTCGCTCGGGTCGATCCCGGCCAGCAGGCCGAACAACCCGGTGACCATCAGGCGCTGGATGTGGTGGGCGTAGCCATGCCGCAGGGTTTGCCCGATGGTTTCGCGCAGGCAGGTCCACTCCGTTTCCCCCGTCCAATAAAATCCGGGCAGCTTTCCGTTGGCGCCGAGTTCGTTGCGGTTTTCGTAGCCGGGCATGTTCAGCCAATAAATGCCGCGCACATATTCCCGCCAGCCAAGAATCTGCCGAATAAAACCTTCCGCCGAGGCGAGGGGAACCCGCTTTTTACTCCAGGCTTCTTCGGCGGCTTTGGTGACGTCGCGCGGGTCCAGCAGTTTGAGGTTCAAGGCGGTGCTCAGGCGGGAGTGATACAGCCAGGGCTCACCGGTCCACATGGCGTCCTGAAAACGGCCAAAGGAGGCCAGCCGGTTTTCCACAAAATCGTCCAACGCCAGTTTAGCCTCTTCCGGAGTGACGGGCCACGCGAAGGATTCCAGGCTTCCGGGGTGATCGGCGAACCGCTTGTTGACCAGATCGAGAACGGCGCGGGTCAGTTTGTCGGGTTTAAACCCGTCGAACGACGGCACGGATTCCGGTCCGTGCCGTCCAAACGTTTCCCGGTTGTCGGCGTCGTAATTCCATTGGCCGCCGGCGGGGGTGCCGTCACGGTTCATCAGCACGTTGTGCTTGCGCCGCGCTTCGCGGTAAAAGAATTCCATGCGCAGGCTTTTGCGCCCTTTGGCATGGGCGCGAAACTCGTCCAAGGTCACCAAAAAATAGCGGTCTTCGCGGATCTCGCACGGGATTTTCCGTTTCCGGCAACACGTTTTGAGATTATCGAGAACGCGCCATTCCCCGGGCTGGGTGGCGATCACTTTTTCGGGTAGGGTTTCGCGCAGGCAGGCGTCCAATTGATCGAAGAGGGAGGTGGCGTTCGGCGATTGGTCCAATTCCCGGTAAAAAACCCGAATCCCGTCTTGTCGCAGCCTTTCGCGGAAGTGGCGCATGGCGGCCAGAAAGAGGGCGATGCGTTGCTTGTGGGACCAGACATGGGTCGATTCCTCTTCCGCCTCCCCCATCCACACGGCGTCGCGGTCGGGATCGAAATCCTCAAAGGCGGTGGCTTGGGGATCGAGTTGATCTCCGAAAACCACGATCAGGTGGCGAACATCCGGGTGTTGGTTGGCCATGCTTACCTATACCCCTATTGGGAATTCGCGCCGGAGTTTTCTGAAAAAAAGTTTGTCCGGCTCCGTTCCGTGCCAATGATCGACACTTCCCGGGTTTTCCAAAGGCAAACCTGGTGCGAAACCAATCAAAGCCAACCTGCCGCATGACCGATCTTCCCACACTCACCGCGCGGCTGCGCGAAAACCGCGACCTCGACACCGCCGAAGCCGCCGGTGCGGCCCATGCCTTGGCCTCCGCCGACGTGGAGGCGGCGGAAAAGGAAGCGTTTCTCACCGCCCTGGCGGCGAAAGGGGAGACGGCGGCCGAGATCGCCGGTTTCGCCGAAACCTTCCGCGGCCTCGCCCGCGACCCGGGCGTTCACGAACTCGCCCCCCGCGCCATCGACGTCTGCGGAACGGGGGG
>PXDC01000285.1 GCA_003565135.1 Verrucomicrobiota bacterium | reverse complement strand
GAGACCCGCGATGTTCAAAAACGGCTTTCATCGACCCAGGATAACCCATCCCTTCCCCGACACAAGGGCGGCGGCGAATGTTCCGGCGGCGAACACGGGAGACCCGCCCCGAACGGAACTGCGCCGAGTGCCGGATCAGGGTATAGTGAGACGCCGGCCGTTGGAGTGACCCGCCGAAACCTCAATACTTGATGATATAATTGACGTAGGCGTTCGTCGGGCGGGTTTCCTTGGTGTCGTTCCCCTTGGTTCGGTCGGACCAGAGGTCGGCTCCTGCCGCGGTCGACCTGAGAGGTCTGCGGTCGCCGGCTTCACCTTGAAACTGGCGCCAATGGACGTAGATGGGCTTTTCCAACTCATGGTGATGCGGTCCAACCTCGTCCCGCTGCACCGATCCGACCCTGTTGCCGTCATAGCCGTACGACCAGCTCTTGCGGTCTTGGGCATCCGGATCAAAAGTGCGCGTCGGCGTATCGGGATCCATACGCGTGCCGGTGACACCACGGAGGAACATGCCGCGCAAGTCCGGCAGGTTGAAATCCAGTTCCGAATCATTATTCGTTTCGCCATCCGCATTGAAGGTGCCATTGCCCCAAGCCCATCCGATGGCGGCATACAGCGCCGGATACTCGGAACTCCTAATGGCTCGTCCGTCGCACAGCAGCCAACCATCCGGAACGTTGGCAGCGGGACCGGCGAAGGCCAGAATGCTTCCGACCGGAGCAAGTGCGTCGGCCAGTTCTTTGACCAGACCGGCCGCCACATCCGCCATTTGGGCCATTTGGGCCTTCTGGCTTTGCAGCGCATACGGCGCGCTCAGGATCTGTTGCCGCGGCAGGATCGGGGCCCCGCCGTTGACCCTGATCTCGACGAAGCGGTTGTCCCCGGAGAATGCGTCGGTGAGGGAGCGGGCCGGGACGGCATTGTCGTGGGTGCCGAGGATTACGTTGAAGCGCCCATTGGCGACGAAGGTGTCGCATTCGAAGGGCCCCCAGACCGGGACGGTTTCGTCGGGGGAATTGTAGATATTGAATTCCAGGGTGTAGTTGCCGTTGGGCAGCGGTTGGCCGCCCTCGTCGAGCAACCTTCCTTGGTAATTCATATGGGCCGGCTGGGCCATTGCGCCGGCCGCCAGGACGGCAAGGAATGCGATCAGTAGAGCGATGGTTTTCATGGTTGTATCTTCGGTGAAGTCAGGGACAGGTCGGCTGTTCGCGGAGGGCGTAGCGGTGACGGATATGGATCTCGATATCCTCCAGCTGGTCGATGTTGAAGCTGCCCGCAAACAGGGTGAGAACCCATTGGGTCGCGGCCACGCTGCGCTCCTTGAGGAAATTGTTTTTCAGGTCGGAATTTGGATAAATCAGGTCGGGCTCGGGCTCGCCGGGTGTCTGGGTGAATGCTACTTTTACCGAGGCCCCGTGCGCGGGCAGCGTCTGCCAGGTGGCGCCGTTGTCTAGGGTCCGAAAATAGAAGAAAGGAAACGCCCGAAACTCGTCCTTCAGGCGGAAAGGTTCCGCGAGGTTGCCGCAGGGCGGCATGCGGGTGCGGATGTAACAGGTGCCACCGTAGCTCAAGTCGGCAACCCTGGTGGCCGGGGTGTGGCTGCCGACAACATTGAACTTGATCCAATCGATCTTGTCCAGGTAAGTCCCCGGGCTGATAACTCTGCCGTCGCTGGAGTAACGCGGGCCAACGAAGAAGAACCCGGTATCTTTCTTGAGTGCGAAGGTATTGAGCAGAATCACCAGGTTGCCATCCTTATCCAGGCAGCGGTGAAGCTTGCGCCGGAAGAGTTCTATAGCGGACACCGGCTCCCTTGAAACCACGTCCATCCAAAGGCCGTCAAATCCACCGGCGGGCGGGGCCAGCACGTCGTCGCGCAGTGAAATCCGGGTCACCTCATGTCCGAAGCTTTGGTTGAGGTTGTTGAAAAGGTTGAATTCCTCCATGGCGGTGACGAGTTGTTCCAGCTCCGCATAATTACGCAGCTTAAAGAGCGTGGATAGTTCCCAGTTTTTGCCGCCCGAGGTTAGGATGAAGTCCTTGTTCCATTTGAACTCGAGGGCCCGCAGGGTGAAAAAGACCCAGCGTTGCGCTCTGCGGAAGGCCTGGTCGGCCAGGATCATGTCGTTTTGCGCCCTCAGGAAATGAATCGGGTCCGCGAAGTAGCGATCGGCGAGACCGGCGTCGCTTTCCCCGGCCTGCTGTCTGATGCGTTCAAGCTCACTAATGAGAGCCTGCCGGCGGCCGATCTCCTGGGTTTGCATGGCGAGCGCATCCTCCATCTCGAGCGTCAAGGAGATTTGTTCGCGCAGGCGGTCCTCGACCTCGATTTTGGCTTGAACGATTTCAGCGGGGATATCGAGTTTCATAACGGCCACCTCGTAATTGGCGGCGGCTTGTGCGAGATCCTGCTCCGCCCTCGAAGTGCGCTTGGCGCCCGCCGTTTGCACGGCAATGTTGGTAGCACCGGCAGCGGTTATGAGAGCGACTGGGATGCCGTAGGTTGCCGCGGTCGCCACGCCATCGACTCCGCTCGCGTCGGCCACCATGTCATAAGTGGCCTGCCATCCTGCCATGCGGGCTTTCCAGGTATGCAGCTCATCCCAGGTGGAGGCGGTATCGTTGAAGTAGTTGTGTTTGGCGGTATCGAGTTCACCTGCTTTTCCCTTTGCGAACGTGATCAGCTCACCGGCCTGAGTGATGGTTTCTGCCAGGTTGTTCGCCTGCCTTCGGATGCCTTCAACCCGGGTATTCATCAGTTCGACATTTCGATGGGCCTGCCAGAGCTCGTAGCCCGATTTAGGTTCGAGGATGTGGTTCGTGGTGGTGTCGCCCGGCTCCCACCCCGTGATCTCGAGATATCGTTTGCTGTAGGTGCCGGTGATCGCATTCAATTGCGTCCAGACCTGGTCGGCGTTGCCCTTGTAGGTGTCGTGGCTCGCCCTGGCGGCATCGAAGGCCTTCGCAGCGGCACCGAGGGGCGTGAAGGTAGCGAGCGGGCTGCCGCTGCGCGGAGCGCCGATCCAGTGGATGAGCGCGTCGTAGGAATCGAACCGATCCGTTCCATCGGGAGCCTCTTTGATAAGGACAAGGAAGTTGGGATCGAAGCCCAGCAGATTGCTCTCGCCATCGAGGAAGGCGCGGGTGTTGTCGAGCTCGGCCAGTCCGACCCCGAGGACATTGATCGCGGAGGAAAGACCGGAGGCGTCCCCCGGAGCCGGCTCGTAGCCGGGGAACATGCCGCGCAGCAGCAAGACCTGGAGCTGCGTTTCACGCTGCACCCGGCCGATCAGTTCGTAAGCCGCATGGATGTCATTCGGTTGTCCCCGCATCCCGTAGAGGCGGGCCAACTCGGCGGCATTCACGGTGTATTCCCGCAACATCCCAAGCAGATTGACGTAGTCCTTGTAGCCGGAAAAGAGAACACGCTGTTTTCCGTTGGTCGTTGTCTGGCCGAGGTCCGGATCGTAATAGGGAACGGTCTTGAGCACGCCGTCCGCGTCGTCGTAGAACTGCGCGGCATACTGGCTGCGAATCGGTTGTTCCTGCTGAAAAACCCAGGCCCCCAGGGGCATCCCGTTGTCAAGGCTGGCATCGTAGGCCGAAACATCCACGCCCATGCGATCTGTCAGCAACTCGCCGTAGCGGATCAATGCGGTCTCATAACGGGTCAGGATAGCGGTCGTCAGGGAGATTTCCCGGTCGATGACAAAAACGCCGGAATCGACCGGCCTCAAGCCCAGCCGATATTCGGCGATCTCCGCCCGGTCCATTTTCGCGAACAGGGCTTCGGTGACAGCCAGATCATAATACGCGTCCAGCAGGGTGTTGCGCAGGGTGCGATCATACGGCGCATACTTGAGGGCATCGCGCATGCGTTTCACGGCCTCGCCAAATTTCCCGCGCTCGGCGTCGCCGAAGTAACGTTTTATCGCTCCCGGATCGAGCGCCACTCCGCCGGAGCCCTTGTCGTAAAGCAACATCTTGTAGCGGAAAATGAGGTTGCTGCTCTCGACGGTCGCGCGGTTCCACTCAGCGGGGGGATAGAGCATCTTCTGGGCGCTCAGCATGGCATCGAGGGTGAAGTCCGGATACGGGATGTCCGTGGCGAGGGCCTGACCGAAAGAGGACTCCACCAGGAGAATCGGCCCCACGCCTGGACTGGCGCCGGCGGGGGCGGTCTCAACCGGGTCGATGTTTCCGCCGAAGAGGGTCATCGAAGTGGATTGCCCGGCGGGAGGATTGCTGTCGCCGATCCTCAGTTCATTGAGGAACTCGGGCCGCACGACTTCGGCCAGGCTGGCGGAAAGGGAGTGTCCGGCGGAAGCCAGCATCCAGATAATCATGACGATTCCGCAATGCCTTGAAAAGTTCATTGGCCACCTCCTCGCGCCCGGCTAACCGCCGGGCCGCTCAATCCTGTTGCACCCGGCGATTCCGGCGGAAGCGGCAAGTCCTCCATTAGGACAAACCCTCCGCTCACGCTGCCGTCCACCCAATCCATGCCAGGGTCGGCGGACTGAAGCCGGTCGGTAAACGTGCCCGCGATGATGTTGGCGCTCAAGCGGTAATCTTCGACGCCGACCATGGCCGTGAGGGTGATCGTCCTTTGCAAGCGCGCGTCTCCGGTGAGCAATGACGTCCCCATCGGAATGGGATCCGAGACGGCATGGAAGGAGTCCGCTCCCAGGGTAATCCGCACCGGCCACTCGCCGGGCGGGATCGTGCCCGTTCCCTGGCTGCCGCCGGCCACGGGCTCGCTGATGATCGCCGCCGAAACCACCTGACTGCCGAGTCGCGCCATCCGCAGGCGGAAACCCAATTGAGAGGAATCGGTGGTCCCCATCACTCCCGACCAATAGGTATCATTGTCGTGAATCTGCACTATGTGGCGCGATGCGCCGCCCACCAGGTACTCGCCCCAAGGGTCCGCCACGAGGTCAACGGCGAGCACTTTCACCGGATCGACCCTCGTGTCGTCCAGAAGCGTGATGGGGATAACCGCGGCATCGCCATTGACCGTCACCGTGCCCGTGACCGGAACGAAATCCTCACCCGGCACCGCCGTGCTGATGCCGGCGATCCGGTAGTGGAGAGGGCCGTTGTAGTTCCGGTCGAATGTGACGGCCAATTCGATGACCCCGTCGTCTTCGCGCGCAACGGAGGAGGTCTCGGCAAAATTGGCCAGGATGATCAAAGGTGTGCTGTTTGGATCGAGCGGATCGCTGCCGTACAACAGCTCCAATCCATCGCCGTAACCGTCACCGTCCGTGTCGAAGGTGTTGGGGCATGTCCCGATCAACCTCTCCAACGCGTCGCTGAGACCGTCGCCATCGGTGTCCGGCCCGCCGAATCCGACGATGCGATAAAAGCGTTGAGACGCCGGGGGCATCGGGATGATGGTCTGAAAGTAACCGTCTCCCAGATCAACAATCCGGGCCTGAAGGTCCAGGTAGCTGGTGGTGCCGGCCTCGAGCGCGGCCTGATGAGACAACCGATAGTCCAGCACCTCATTACCCGCCTCATGGAAAAGGAGGCTCAGCCGGTTTTCCGGCAGCCTTTCGACGCTCAGAACTCTCAGTGTTGCGGACCGTTCAGGCAGTTCCGGCAGCGGAACGGCACCCGACGGTCCGGCCTGCGACGACACGGATGTCAACGCGGTGACGAGCAGCAGCCCCGGTATAAGGAGCCAAAGAGAGACCAAACCCGTCAGCAGGAATCTCAGGTGGGTTTTCATTGTTGGCTCCTGCCGTTATTTTCCTCGAAATGGAGGAAGAAAACGATCTTTTTCGGATGACGCCGCTTCTGTATCGCCGATTAGATTCCCCTCTAATTCCCGGCATTACATTTTCACGCCCAAAGGCGTCCTTGCACCCGCGAATTCCTCCCCAACGATCTCAGTAATGTGCCGGTCACCCACGATTGACCGGACCGCCAATCGGG